>JBBQQP010000182.1:0-7034 GCA_038215675.1 Chitinophagales bacterium
AGAACCGCTTGACCTATTTCATTTTACAAACAGATGAAGCTGTTAAATAAAATAGCAGAACTTATAGACAATCCCGTAACAATTAAATAACAGGTGGACGCATTCTTTTAGCTCACACCGCATGCTCCAGCACTTTCAATAAAGTCCCATACAACACTTCCGTTCCAAATGCCAGGTCTTCGTACGAAGCATATTCCAGGGGATTGTGACTAATGCCATCCTTACAACGGATGAAAATCATTCCATAATCACATGCGTAAGACAAGGCCAGCGCATCGTGAAAAGGCCCGCTCATTAATTCTGGTACCTCCAACCCCGCAGCGTTGCATTCTGCATGAATGATGGCTTTGATCCAATCGGCACAATACCTTGGCTCGCTGTTGGTATCCACTGTTATCTCGCAAGCAAGAGAATGTTTTTGGGTGATGGCTGCAATGCGATCCCGCAACTGCTTTTCATATCGGTTGCGTCTTTCCAGATCAATGTCTCGCAGGTCAACCGTAAATGTAACTTCCTCTGGAATGATATTGCGGGAGGCTGGGAAAATCTGTAACGTTCCAACCGTACCAACAGTTGGTGCACCGGGTATTTGGTTGGCAATTTCATTCACTGCAAGGATGATTTCCGCAGCGCCTACCAATGCATCTTTGCGAATGGCCATTGGCACAGAACCGGTATGTCCGGCCATTCCTTTCAATTTTACCGTCCACCATAATGGACCTGAAATACCTGACACGACGCCAATCGGATGATTGGCCAAATCCAAAATTGGCCCCTGTTCAATGTGCAACTCGAGGAAACAAAAAATACTACCGTCGGTATATTCAGAGGCATTGAATTTTGCAGGGTCACAACCGAAATCTTTCAATGCCTGTTCTCTCGTAATGCCATCTTTATCGGTTCTTTGCAACTCACCATCTTCCAGTTTACCGAGGATGCCTCTTGACCCAAAAAGCCCTTTATTAAAACGCCAGCCCTCTTCATCTGCAAAAGAAATTACTTCCATACTTCTTACTGGCCGGATGTTATTTTCAGTAAGAGTTGCCACCGCTTCAATCGCACACAACACGCCCGCTACCCCATCAAAGCGGCCGCCGTAAGGTTGCGAATCCAAATGAGAACCCATCATCAAAACGGGTAGCGCAGGATTGGTTCCAGGCAGATGTCCTATTAAATTTCCGAAGTTGTCAATACGGGTTGTCATACCTGCATCCTTCATCCAGCGGGCGGCCAATTCGAAACCCTGCTTTTCCAAAGGCGTCATGGTGGGCCTGCAGGTACCGGTTTCGCCGATTTTACCAACCAGGCTCATGGCTTCAAAATGTTGTTGTAAGCGGGCAGCATTTATTTTCATCGTTGATTGATTGCAATGATTTGTTTTATTGCATGCTGATGAAGATAATAAAAAATGGTTAATGGGGAGATGGGTGGAAAAAGAAAATGCAGCCCAAGCTATTTCATAACCCTCCTATGTAAATATTGCTTTGCGCCGCATTGAAATGATATTTTGCAACAACTGTTGCGAAGTAGACTTATTCTACAATTTATTTTGCAGACTGCCCCATGATCCACCATTGTGAACCACTTCGTAGCCAGTTGCTTTTAATAAACTTTTTGCAGTGGCACTTCGCATACCGGATGCGCAACAGGTGATAATAGGTTTGCTTTTATTTTTTAGTTTGCTGAAATTATTGCGCAATTGATCTACCGGAATATTAACAGCGCCTTTGATGTGGCCACCATCATATTCACCATTACTGCGAACATCTAAAATAATGGCGCCGTCTTTTACTAATTGTGCGTAATCGATTGTGGGCCCAAAACCAAACAAGTTTTTTAATGTGTTGATCATGTTTTTAATGTATTAGTTTTTATGCTATCTAAAGCACAAACTTACAATCGCAAAAAAGAATGTTGCGTTACAAATGTTACAAAAGGAAATCGTTAGACTATGTTCAGCAGTTGCTCTTCCATATTAATAAAATCAGCATTGAGCAAGGTGGTGATGTGACCAGCTTTACCACTACCAATTACAGACTCATCAATTTGATAAATGGGCAAGAGTCTTTTGGTGGTGCTGGTCATAAAAACTTCCGCAGCTGTTTTTATTTCCTCGAGGGAAACGGCTCTTACTTCAACCGTATATTTTTGTGCAGCCAGTTTTAATAATTGTTTCCGGGTGATACCGTGCAGTATATTTTCAGCAGGTGTTACAAGCTTCCCATCATGTGTGATCATAAATACATTTGCCCTGGGAAATTCCGAAACGGTTCCATTCTTATAATACAATACATCCGTTGCCTGTTGCTCTCTTACTTTTTGCTGTAGCCATACGCCCATTAAATAATTGATTGATTTCACACCAGGTAGCTCCCGCTGGTGTTCATACGTAATTACTTTTATTCCCGATGCAAAAAGATCGGGTGATGGCTCCTGTGATTTCTGTTGAAGTATTACGAGATTAGGCGCTAAGGCCGGTTCATAACCATCCAACGAATACCCGCCGGTAAGGATCATCCTTAAACCAGCTGATGGTTCGTTGTTTTTTTTAATCAATTCATAAATGACTGACGTTAGTTCTTCTCTCGTGTGCGTGGGTTGCAACCGAAACGATGCTGCTGAATTAAAAAAACGATCGAGGTAATCTTCTAAAAAAAGTGGAATATAATTGCGGGTACGAAAAAAATCAAAAATGCCAAAGCCCCGTTGGATAGCAAGATCGCTTACCTGTAGCGTAGCTTTTTCTTCTTCGATAAATTGATGGTTGATGTATGCTAACATAAGTTGATGGTTACGTATTGGGTGAACAAGAAACCTTGCAAACAAATTTAGCCATTTCAAAACTTGTGCGGTAATGAATGGGCGCAAAAGAAAGCAGAAGGCGGATTTGCAGTATCTATATTTAACCGTAAGAAAAAGACCAATGGTAATTTTAGTCGCCGATTTTTTTTGCTAGCTGGCTTCTGATAAAGCAAAATAATTTCACCAAAGCATCTATGCTTTCATTTCATCCTTAACCCGCTTTACAACGGCATCCCCAAACACACAAAGACCTGAATTAAAGATTATCAAAGCCAACGTTCCGTACCAAAACCATGACTGCCCACTGGCTTTATTGGCACCTGCATCTATTGCCATTGACAATCCTGCCCCTACTAATACCAGGCCGATGGGAGCCTGCCAAAGCCAACTTTTTATTTTTGATTTCATCATTCTAAAATACAAGGATTTAATTTATCATCACGTTTTATGTCGTTGAATGTTTATTAAGCTGTTTGGAAAATTTGTAGGAATGCGTTTAAGGATAGGGAAAAAAAGTTTAATTGATTGAAGGGTTGCAGACTTTCGCACAATATCCCCCAGGCGCAAGGCTCCAGCCTTGTGTCTCCCCGTTACTAATGTTTGCAATATTTTTATATTTCATTTCAATTGATAAACCTATTCCACCTGCTAAGCTTTTATTACAAGCAACCGCTATCCAATAGTAATAGCGCAGGCCGGGTGCGTTATGCTAACATATTTTTCCGATAGGTAGCAAACTGCAATGGATTTTAAAATGGTATCAAAAAATACCTCTCCAATAAAAAACGGCTTAGCAAATACTAAGAGGTTTTTCTATCCTACTTTTTGTGGAAGCAGTGGGGCTTGTATATATTGATAGCCATATTAGTGTTGTATCGGTGTGGGTTGGGTATACGAGAGATTGGTGTTTATAGTTACCAATTAAAAATAATTACTTACCGCAAACTCAAACTGGCTAATAAAAATTGCCTGTATAGCACTTATATTATTTTGTTCATAGAATAGCAGCATTGCTTTTTTATAATCAATTGGGTCGGCAGTGCGGAATGATATTGGGCAATGGAGTTGCTGTATCAGCAAGGCATTACTTATTATTCTTGCTGTTCTTTTATTGCCATCGGCAAATGGCTGTATGTATGAAATTAAAACCAGTGCCAGCAGTGCTTTTATAAAAACATTTGTCGTTGTATTAATTACCAGGCACATTCCTTCTACAGCTTCTTTAAGCTGGTATTCATTATCAATAGGTTTATAATTGACTCCGGAAATACCCACCCTGTAAATTCTTAATTTCGGTCTACGCCAGGTTGCTTAATTAAAATACTGTGTATATTTTCTATAGTAGTAATGCTTACTGGTGCAATAAAATCGGGGTTATCTATAATAAAATCAATGGCCTCTTTAGGTTTAGCAGCATAATGGCTTCTTCTTTTGTTTTACCGGCAGCAGTATGTTTTTCTTTTAATAGTTGCCCGGTTTCCAGCAGTGAATAAGTGTTGCCTTCAATTTGCGATGATTTCCAACTTAAGTGAATAGCCAGCCTTTCCATTTCTCTTTTATAGGCAGTGGCACTAATACTGGCTATATTATTTTTATACTTTGCCTGTAGTAAAAGCAGGTGCTCCATTTCGGCTGCTGTAAAAACGGAAACCTTGCTTAAAATATCGGGAATAAGAGAGAAATCAAACTGTCGCTTAATTTCTCTTTCATCAATTTCTTTTTTAAAATAGCTGTCTATATCTACAGGCTGAAGTAAAATAAATGCATCACTTATTTGGTAAGTGTTAGCCTTGCCTTTACCCAGATTAAATATATAGTTGGCTATAATTAGGGTTTGCTCATTAACTATAAAGTGCCCATCTGACTTATATTTGGAATATTAATTTTTTTAATCGGTGCAAATGAATTTATCAAAAATTAAGAAAAAGGGTGCATCAACTCCCAAATATGTAAGCCCTAATCAACTGACACTTTGCGGTTTTGAAACACCCTTTGCCCAACACCTGACCAGTGAGAACCGGTGGGTCAAGCTATCCAAGCTAATTCCCTGGGATAAAATCGTTGGCAGATATGAATTAGGAGCTAAGAGGCGTAGCCTCGGTTAATATTGTAACAACGGGTTTCAACCCGTTGACGAAGTAACAGATAATCTAATGAGAACCGTAGGTTCGGCCCATATAAAAATTCGGTAACAGTTAGTTAAAACATCTAGATTTATTTAAAGACACAATAATATGAGCCGAGCCTACGGCTCTCACATACCTTGTTTCTTAAAACCCAACGGATTAAAATCCGTTGTTACAAAATAGAAGCGAGCTTACGGCTCTACAGTTTTTTAATCAGTTTGCTCCTAATTGCGGATAGTCATTATTATTTGATAATATATTGGCCACATATTTATTTGTAGCTCACCAAGATGTATTTTGTGGCTCAAAATAGATTGCAATTTAGCTTTATTGATATAATTGGTGAGCTACAATCAAAACTGGATGATAATTAGCCCTTAATAACTGGATGGCTTTTTTTCCAAAATTTTTATAGTGTCTGGTTTGCAATTAATTAAACTAAAGCGCAAGATTATTTTAGTTAATCACCAAAAGAACTGGGTACACTTTTTTAAAACCCCATAGGCGCAGGGTATATTTATGATTTCAATGAAAATACTACTTAATCTTTCATCTAATTTTAAATTTTCGTTAGAAAATCACCCTAGCCACAAAAAAGCTATTTAGGCTTTTGTTAGTGCTCTCAACAATAACAGGGGTCTTCACCAACTCAACCATTGAAATGGTAAACAAACTCAAAGCCGTGAATACCAATTAAATGAAAATCTAGACGAAGAATATTTATCCGCTTCCATAAATTTACAAATTCATGCCTTTTCAGGATTCCAGTACAGCCACCCGGCTTTGTTGCAGCGAATGCGGCAGCTTGCCTGTTGCCGGTAATTTTTACTTTTTATTTATCCTGCTTCAGTAGATACTTCCACTTCAAAACGTTTGCTGTTTAAAATGAAGTAAGGCATTGATGGCATTTCATTTTTTTAATCCTGCGAATGGAATTATCCTAACCGCGATTTTCTTTCAAATCACCACCTTTGATTATCGGTAAGAACAAGCGCAGGGGCGCAAGGAAATAGAATTAAAGATTATTTCAATTTTTTGGTTTTAAAAAGCATATCCGAAGCTTATTTGTACCTGCGGTAATATTCCAGATTGTTCATCCGTATTATTGTATTGCGTTCCAGCGTTGAAATTGGAGATTTTATTGGTGGAGTTATAGTAAGCCATGCCACCGCTTGCCTCAAAAGAAAAACCACTTTTAAAAATCCAGTTATGCCCAAATACAAAGCCTGCACTAAACTGGGTGATATTATTAGAATATTTTGAAGTGAACACTTGTGGGGGATTACCATAACTGTACGAGCTTTCGTCTTTTAAAAACCCAATTTTTGCGATGGGAGAAATAAATAACCCATTAATACCTGTTCTATTCTTAGAAATATACTTACGATAGGCAATATTAAAACCCACCCCGTTTGTTTTATCATTGTCATAAGATCTGAACCTTGGTAAAAACCCTATTTGAAGGGATTCATTTTTCCCTATCTTTTTTTCCCAGCTTATTGAAAATGGAAATTCATCGGTGTCAAAAAAAGTATTTATACCGAGCTTTAATATCTGAGTATGATTATCAGATCTACGGTTAGGTGATTGAGCAAAAGAAGTAACGGAAATAATTAAAAATGCAGCGATTAGGGTTTGTACTTTTTTCATAAATTAGTTTTTTAAGTAAAAATAGGTTTGGATATTACTGTACGATTATTTTAAATGGTAATATTCTTATAATTTCCAAAGCGCAAGGTAAATATAAAACCAAGGTTAAAATTACTATTAAAAAAAAATAATGAATGTGCGTTCTTGTTTCGATCTTAAAAACACAGTCTACAACCTTCACACAACTTGCAAGTAAAGCCACTTAGACGCAAAACTCCAGCTCTTTCTCTCACGTTACTAATACCTGTAATATTATTTCGCTACAATTAATTTGATAGCACTATTCAATGAGTTGAGCCTCCTATTGCCAGCAACCAGCACCTGATGCCAGTTAGGATGCAAATAGTACGACAATATCAACTAATATTTTAAAGGAAGGCTTTACAGTTTAAACGAAAAAACGCAGTTAAAGCTCCCTTATAATTAATGGTACAAGTCCCGATAAAAAACCGGTAT
>JBBQQP010000183.1:0-6995 GCA_038215675.1 Chitinophagales bacterium
CCGGCAGCTTATTATTTGCGATGGGGATGCAAAATGCTCTGGTATCTATTATTTCGAAAAAGGTTGTTCGCACCACACACTTAACCGGAACGTTTACTGACTTAGGTATCGAACTGGCTCAATTAAAGTTTAGCAAACCTGAAAGAAAAGCTGAATTACGGTCCCAGATAGGACTCAAATTATATATCATCAGCTCTTTTATAACGGGTGCCTTATTGGGCGCCTATGCATTTAGAAGTTTAAATTACGTCTCCTTCTTTGCACCTGCCCTGGTATTAATTTTTACGCTCTTTTTTGATGGGTTCCGGATAACCGCAAAACGCTATTACCGGAAAATTGGTAAAAAAATCTATGGCAGCAAATTAATTATGAATGACATCCCCTTGCCGGAAGATACAGATCCTCATTAAACCGGGTGTTGGAAAAAGGTACCCTTGCCATGTATCGTGCAATCCTTTGGCAGGACAGTTTTAATCAAAGCGACGCTACCCTACATTACAGACGCAGGCTCTGTCCTGTGTCTTCCCTGTTACTAATCTTTGATCTAAAAACCATCCAAATTAATAATATCCAGCAGCCTTTTTTTCTGTTAAATAATCAATCGTACTGCTATATTGCCAATGCCACGGCGCTGCTAAAAAGCCTGCTGTTACAGGATTCCAATGAAGAGATTTTAACCGCTGGTTACACATTTCGATACTGTCCTATGCCACCGGATATTTTTCATGCTACCAAAACTTGTGTTTAAAATTACTGCTGCTTTTTTTTGCCTTTCCCTCGCAAAAGTATGTAGCAGGTATTCTTTCTGGTTTCCTTTGAATTATTGATTAGTGCATATTAATTTCATGGCAGTAAAGCTTTTTATATTGCATCCTGTCAATCCCAAATCATGCCCTTCCTTACAACTACAAATGGTATGCAAATGGTTGGTCATTAATACCCAGGCATTTATTTTTAAAGCCTGGCTTTGCTAACACTGCCTGATGCTATCCAGCAGGATTGTTTTGTATATTTCTCTTGTAAAAATACTTGTCCACCATGCCACTGTTGACGTGGTACAATACAATACATCATTGTCAATAAATTTACACCTTGTGCTCATGATGTTTTTATTAATGTCGTAAAAACTAAACTTTTTTAACTGAAATAGTATTTAACTCAAAGCAGTAGTAACAAGTCAGACACAGGACGGAGACCGGCGCCTGACTGAGGCGAACGTAATAAAATTATAAACTGGATTAATGCAGGGCACCTGTATTCAAATTGAGGAATTAGGTTGATGCATATTCTTAGCTAAAAATAAATTAGTAATCTCGTTTAAATAGACCGGGATTTCTTGCATGTCCTTCCATAATAAACAAACTGTTAAAGCAAAGCCAGCAAATACACCAATCGCTTAAATCGCAGCAAGCCAAATCTTAAATCGCCAACATACAACAAGCTGTATTTTTAAATAGAAAAAATGGCGGATGGTTGGTAACCAGCAATTGTGTTTCATGAACTTTAATAACGATTAGGTAACAGGGGCTTAATAAACGGTTAATGCCAGACCAATAATTTTGCATTCTGATTATTTAAAACAAAACACCAAATTACCAAACTGAAAACTTTAAGTCCGGGCAAACTACATGGTTGTTAATCCTTTTATCATGCAGTTGGTTTAAAAATTACTTTTAAATGTAGATTGTACCGGCACTAATTCCCCTTGTTAACTATTTACTTTAATCAACAAGACTTTTGAGCAATCAAAAGCTTTGTTATTTTATTATTTGAGGGGATTTTTGAAACTATCATTTTCCCCATTTATTGGCAGCCATTTTTATAATTCCATCACATCATAATTGCTTTACGTTAGCTTAATGTTTACGACACATACATCGGGTAGCTTGCAGCCTTAAACATCCTCTGTACATGAAAATCGCCGGATTTTTTACAAAGCGCATTTTGTTTTTTATAGTTGGTATCTTTTTTTTACCGGCCATTGCCTCCACTCAAACCATCCCCTTACCCAATGCATATGCACACAACGATTACTGGCACAAGCGTCCGGTATTTGATGCATTAGATAACGGATTTACTCATTTGGAAGCCGATATTTTTTTACAGAACGGAACCCTTGTAGTAGCGCATACCCTTCCGGTTCTTAAAAATAACAATACGCTTGAAAGTTTGTATTTACAGCCTTTGCTTAACCGTTTCAATGGACGGAGGAATGAGTTACAAACTGCCATGGATACGATTGTGCTGATGGTTGATATCAAATCCGATGCTAAACATACTTACATCGAATTGATAAAACTATTAACTAAATACAAAAGTATTTTATCCTCCTGCGAAAATGGTGTGCAGGTAAAACGAAACCTTACGATCGTACTTACCGGGCATCGGCCGGTAAAACTTATAAAAACGGAAATCTGCCGCATGGTTTTTGTCGATGAAAATCTTAGAAAGGTAAACAACGATAAAGGGTTCGATGATATTTATACCATTGCAAGTTGCCGGTATGGTAGCCTTTTAAAATGGAAGGGAAGGGGAACAATCCCGACCGATGAAAAAAAACGTTTGTGCGCCCTGGTAAGCAAGGCGCATTTGTTTGGTAAAAAGGTAAGGCTCTGGGCATCTCCGGAAAATGAAACGGTGTGGCATGAACTGCTTAGCTGCGGGGTGGACCTGATTAATACAGATAAGCTGGCAGCCTTAAGGCGGTATTTTATCGACGAAATGGCTTTAGTAGCTACAGCTAATAAAAATCCAGCTGAATCATTTACAACACCCAGCGGTGCTGCGGAAAAATAAGTTGGTTGGGCAATGGCGTTCACAGTTTGTAAGAGATTAATTATATGTGGATTTTTTTACTCATCATATTGAGCCTGCAAGCAGTGAAGCATTCGTTAAAAATTATTAGCAATAAAAAAATCTATGCAGCATTACAATAATGGGAATAAAATAAGGGTTGCATTTTTTGCAGAAATATTAATTGAAGATTCGGATGGTGCCTCCCGCACTATGTTTCAGTTATTAAAACGAATAGATACCAGGCGGTTCGAATTTTTATTTATTTGCGGCGTAGGACCCGAAAAATTAATGGGGTTTTCCTGCCTTCGTCTTCCCTCCTTTACCCTACCGCTGAACCGGAACTATAAAATGGCCATTCCTTTTTTGGCAGATACTAAGTTGAACCAACAACTTAATGCATTCGAGCCGCAGGTGATTCATATTGCTACCCCATCATTGCTGGGGAAATTCGCTCTGCAATATGCGGGTAAGTTTCACCTGCCGGTGATATCTATTTATCACACACATTTTATTTCGTATATCGATTATTATTTAAAATATGCACCATTTCTTATCAATACAGCTAAATCCCTGGTGGCTTCCAGCCAGCGGAAATTTTACAATCAATGCGATAAAATTTATATCCCGTCAGAAAGTATTGCCCGGGAATTGAAAGACTATGGCATTGAAAGTTCGCGGATGAAAATATGGAAACGGGGCATTGATACCCGCCTTTTTTCACCCGATAAAAGAAACCTTACCTGGTTAAACAGGTTTACGGGAAACAATAAAAAAAATATACTTTTTGCCAGCCGGCTTGTTTGGGAAAAAAACCTCGAAACCCTGTTTCGCATTTACGACCTTGCCAAACAACCAAACCTTCCGTATAACTTTATAGTTGCAGGTGATGGACAAGCACTTACAGCCTGTAAAAACCGAATGCCCGACGCGGTGTTCACAGGCAAACTTGATCATGAAACACTTGCGCAATTATATGCTTCATCCGACGTGTTCCTTTTTCCATCAGTGTCCGAAACCTATGGCAATGTAGTGCTTGAAGCAATGGCGTCTGGATTGCCCTGTGTAATAGCGAATGGCGGAGGATCCAGGGATTTTATTGAACAAGGCATAAACGGTTTTACCTGCGAACCATTTAATGAAATAGATTACCTGCAAAAAATCAGGCTGATTATAGAGCATCCTGATGTAGCTGCGCAATTTTCCAAAGCAGGCCTTTTACACAGCCAGCAGTTAAGCTGGAACAAACTGGCAGCAGTATATTTTGATGACTTAATTAAGCTGGCAGAAAACGCTACTTTCCGGGTTCTCCCTGCTTTAAAATTGCCTGCATGAAATGGATAAAACCCGGTTTAATATTGGTTGCTATCATTTTTTTATTCTTATTCATCCGGGCTACAGATTTTAATAAAGTACGCTCCTCTTTACAACAGGTGGGATACCGTTTCTTTTATTTGCTCACTATCACTTGCCTTGCTTACTTATCAGCAACGATTGGCTGGAAATTTTGTTTTGGAAAAGTTGCGAAATCCATTTCGCTTTTAAATCTTTTTTTTACCCGGCTAATTGGTGAAACTGTAAGCATTATCAATCCCACCAGTATTGTTGGTGGCGAGGCGGTAAAAGTTTACATGCTTACCGGTAAGGGCATTACTCAGCAAACGATTGTTATTTCTGTTTTAATCTCCCGGATGATCATGATCCTTACCCAGGTGCTGCTGTTTTTTTTATCAGTAAGTATATTGGGGGTAACCCTTTCAGGAACGGGCCTTCAGCTACCATCATTCCCGGTTTTTACAGGGCTGTTAATACTATCGGCTGTGCTGCTTCTTTGGTATCTCGCCAACGCAACATGGTTCAGGAACTTGTTGAGAACCATTCCACCCGGCGCAGCAATGCTAAGATTTGGCAGTAGGGTAAAGTTAAAACGGGCGTTTTGGTGGTCGGCGTTTAAAGAATTTTTTAAAGCAAATAAAAAACGGGTTGCACTATCCGTACTTTTTTTCACCATCCACTGGATGATTGGTTCATTGGAGTTTTATTTTATCGGGGCATTTTTAAATGTAAAAATCGGGCTGCTTCAGGCGCTGGTAATTGACATGGGGGTTATTATTTTTAAGTCGGCCGGGGCATTTGTACCTGGCCAAATAGGTATTGAAGAATTTGCAAATAAAGTGATGCTCTCAATGGCGGGTATTACCGATACAGAAATATGGGTAACCGCTTCTATCCTTCGCAGATCCCGCCAGCTTTGCTGGATGCTGTTTGGAGTGGTGGCTTATTTTTGGATATATAAAAAATGGGGCGCATTGCGTTTATAATGTTGATGGAAATACTTTTTGTAAGTCACAAGCATCCGCCGTTTACCGGTGGAATGGAAAAGCAAAGTTTTGAGCTGATCAATGGCATGAAACGTTATGCGAACGTGCATTCCATTTTGTATGAAGGTAAAGGCAGTAAGGCACGTTTTTTTTGGTTGCTGAAAACTAAAATATATGCATGCTGTAAACAACATCCGGGTATCAGCATCATTCATTACAATGATGGATTGATGGCGGCCTGGTGCCGCAACTTCAACAGGTACCCTCATATTAAACGAACGGCAACCCTGCATGGACTCGATGTGGTTTTCCCCAACTACTTCTATCAACGTTTCATTTTACCAGCCTTTAATCGTTTTCATCTAAACGTTGCCGTTAGCAGGGCTACAGCGCAGGCAGCGATACTAAGGGGTATCGATGCAAATAAAGTAGTTGTAATACAAAACGGGGTTGATGAATCCATATCGGCATCAAGGATGGGTCCCGGTGAATTGGCTGCATTTATCCAAAACAACTATGGATTTGATACAAGGCATCGAAAGATTCTGGTGGCCATGGGAAGGGCGGTAAAGCGAAAGGGATTTTCGTGGTTTATTACGGAGGTAATGCCGCTGCTGGATGAAGATGTAGTGTTTATGATAGTGGGTCCGTTTGATACAACTGATACACCCGTTGGCAGGATGATGCGATACCTGCCTTCAATTTTGCAAAAACAGGCGATATTGGTTGTAGGATTTCCAGGAGATGAAGCGAGAATCGGGGAATTGATCGCTTCCCGTGAATGGAAAGATAAAGTTGTGCATGTTGGAAAAATACCCTTTGACGATATTGAGCGGCTGTTGGGTAATTGCGATGCTTTTGTAATGCCCAATATTGCAGTAAGTGGAGACATGGAAGGTTTTGGACTTGTTTGCCTGGAAGCTTCTTTATGTGGCGCCACCGTATTTGCGGCAGGTATTGATGGTATCACTGATGCTATTTATCCTGGCGGCAATGGGTATTTATTGCCATCGGGAAACGCACGGGAATGGGCCAATGCCTTAAGTGGATATTTACAGCATGGCTCTGTGAATAATGTTCAAATAAAAAATGGCCGAGATTTTACCATCGCTCATTTTGGATGGGATAAAATGGTACAACAATATTATGAACAGTTTCACTCTTTGGTAGTCAATCAATCTTTAAATGGAACATTCATATGATCGAAAATAACGGGACTTATTTTACTGATCAACAGGCGCAGGATCCGTCCTGTGTCTTCCCTATTACTAATCTCCGATTCTAAAACCCATCCAAAATAATAATTCCTATCAGTCCTTTTTTTCTGTAAAACATGCACTCGCATTCCTGTATATGCAATGCTATGGATCCCATAGTGACGGTAGTTATTAAGTCGGGAGACTTGCGCCTATTGGGCTTTAAACTTACACCAACAACGGCAAGCTTCAATAAACGCCCGGCACAGGAATCCCTCGCACATTGCCATCGCCTCATTCCTGCGCCTGGAAGCTTTTCATTCATAATACTGGCGCAGGGCTCCCTCCTGTGTCTTCCCTGTTACTAATCTCCGATCCCAAGAAACCATCGAAAATAATAATATCCAGCAGCCCCTTTTTTTTCTGTAAACATTCAATCGTATTCCCGTATATGCAATGCCATGGTTCCCTTAGTGACGGTAGGCAACAGGTCAGGAGACCTGCGCCTATTGGACTTCTAACTTACACCAACAACGGCAAGCTTCAATAAACGCCCGGCACAGGAAACCCTCGCACATTGCCGTCGCTTTATTCTGCGCCTGGAAGGCTGCATCTATTAACATTTATTAATTTTTACCTGCCCTAAAGTATCTGACAAATTTCTTATCTCCCCGGTTTTCAACTA
>JBBQQP010000184.1:0-6946 GCA_038215675.1 Chitinophagales bacterium
AGCTCGCCTTCCCCTTCATAAAATGCAGTCCCCACCGAATCGCTGATTCGATGTTTATCATCCTCATCAAATGCTTTTACAATCAGTCTGTCTACTAAAAGATAAGATGCAGTCTTCTTTTTGTTGGTGCCAATTTTTGCAACAATTGCATTATCCTCCAGGATTTCTTCTATCCTTAAAATTTCTTTGTTGCTGTATATTCTTGAAAATCCTTTCTGAATCAAAATATTCAGTTCCTCCTTTACATCCCTGTTGGCATGTTGTTTAAAGGGAACCAATATCAACACCTTGTCTCCTGTTTTTAATTGATCAATGGCTTTTACTACATCGGCCACATCATCTTTTTTTACTTCTCTGCCACTAACTGGCGAAATGGTTTTGCCGGCCCTTGCAAATAATAAGCGCAGGTAATCATATATCTCTGTCATGCTACCCACTGTGCTTCTTGGAGTGCGGGTGGTAACCTTTTGTTCAATGGCAATGGCAGGACATAATCCCTTAATAAAATCTACATCCGGCTTGTTCATTCGCTGCATAAACTGCCGGGCATAACTACTTAAACTTTCTGCATAACGGCGCTGGCCCTCGGCAAATAAAGTATCAATTGTTAAGGAAGATTTACCAGAACCCGATACCCCAGTTACCACCACCAGTTTGCTGCGTGGTATGGTAACCGTTACGTTCTTTAAATTATGGGTTCTTGCTCCCTTTATAAAAATTCCATCCACATTTAGGGAAGAATTAATTTGTTTTTTCTTCGAAATTATTTTTGTTGCCATTATGTTATTTTGCAAAAGTAACGCCTTGCTTCCGCCTTATTTTATTATTGTAAAAAACAACTACGGGTTTGCTTGTAATTTTTTACTTACAGACTTATCGAATTATTTCTACAAAAGAAATTTTAAAAATAATTATAAATTAATTTGGTATTCTGATATTTAATCATACTTTCACAATCCAATATCCAATTAAAATGAAAAGCCACGACGCCTATCTGCATTAGACTTCTACGCTAACATTCCCTTATTGGTTCCAAACAAAAGTCCTAACCAACAAAAACGTAGAAGTTTATGAAATGCCTTATTCAATTAAACGATCAACAATTGGTGCATCTTTACATAGATGGTAACACCGACGCTCTTGCAACTCTTGTAAACCGCTACAAAGAGAGAATTTACACATCTATTTATTTGCTTGTAAAAGACAAGTACATGGCCGAAGACCTTTTCCAGGAAGTATTCATTCGTATTATCGACACGCTTAGAAGCGGACGATACACAGATGAAGGAAAATTTTTATCCTGGGCCCTACGCATTGCACACAACATGTGTGTAGACCATTTCAGAAAAGTTAAACGTGGTCCGAGTATTAAAACAAGCGACGACCGTGACATTTTTGAAGTACTGAATTTTTCTGAGCCAAGTGCTGAAACCCGCATGATGCAATCACAAAGTCATGAAAGGGTTCGGAAAATGATCGACAAACTTCCCGAAGACCAACGTGAAGTAATCATCTTACGGCACTATGCAGATCTAAGTTTCAAAGAGATTGCAGATTTAACCAAATGTAGCATCAATACTGCTTTGGGACGTATGAGGTACGGTTTGATTAACATGCGCAAAATGATGACTGAAAATCAAATCGCATTATAGCATTTTGTAACCCCCGTTATAAAAAGCCCTTCAATTTTTGGAGGGCTTTTTTTTGCCCCGGCACTTTTTAAAAATAATAAAGAATGTTTCAAGTTCACCCCCAAATACAATCAAGTAATTATGATACCGTTCCGTTTAATATTTACAAAAGAATTTAATCAGAAAGTGTGACCGAAAATTTAATTTAAAACCTTGATCATTGGAACATTCCATAGGCAAAATAATAACAGGTAGTTATTGCTTTTTGTTTTGATACAGCGATTTTACTTTTTCTAAATGAGCAATAAAATCTTTGGGACCTTTTGTGGCATCATAACCATAACCGCCATCTATTAGTAGTTTACCATCATTATCTACAAAAACATAATTTGGCTGTCCGGAAGCTTGAATCAATTGCTGTTGCAGATCTTCATATTTATCACCTACGGTTTCAATTTTTGCATTCAGTAACGGAGAAAATCTCTTTTCATCATCCGCTAACTCCGCATTGTAATCACTAAATAAAGATGCTACCACAAAATCATTTTTCATTCGTCTACCCACTTCAGCATCAATCCATATTTTTGATTCAAACTCTCTGCAGTTTACACATTGAATGCCTGTAAAATCAAGCATCAATGGTTTGTCCAAAGCTTTTGCTGCCGCCAAAGCTTCATCATAATCATAGTAAATTACCAGCTCATTGTTGATAGCCGCACCCGGTTCATATTTCTTTAGATCTGCTACATATTTTTGAGGAGGCTTCGCCAAACTAATTTTATCATCTGCAACGTTGACTGCAGCAACTGATCTGTTTCCGGCAGCAAGTAAATTAAAATCCTGTGTGCCCATTGGCGGTACAAATGCTGAAACCGCTTTCAAAGGTGCACCCCAAAGACCGGGCACCAGGTAAACAGCAAATGATAAGGAGAATATGGCCAGGAATAAACGGGATACTGAAACATAGGATATACCAAAATCATTCTTCGGTCGTTCACTATCATTTTTGAATTGAATTTTGCCCAACAGGTACATCCCTAGCAAAACAAAAATTGTAATCCATAATACGATGAAAACTTCCCGATCTAAAATCCGCCAGCCTTTATCCAAATCTGCATTGCTTAAAAATTTGAGCGCCAGTGCCAGCTCGAGGAAGCCCAATACAACTTTCAATGCATTCTGCCATCCGCCACTTTTTCCCAATGAGCTTAGCATTGACGGGAAAAAGGCAAAAATAGCAAAGGGCAATGCGAGCCCGAGGCCAAAGCCAAACATCCCGACAATAGGTGCCAGTTTACCAGCGGCAGTGGATAGCCCCAAAAGAGACGCCACAAAATTCCCGGTACAGCTAAAGGATACTACCACCAATGTTAACGCCATAAAGAATATACCAGAGTAGCTACCAATGCCAGCCTTGCTATCAATTTTATTTGACCAGGAAGAAGGCAGATTTATTTCGAAGGCGCCCAAAAAAGAAGCACCAAAAAGAACAAATAAAGCGAATAGAAACACATTGAAGATCCAATTCGTCGATAAATTATTCAAAGCGTTTTTTGGAAGTACCGTAGCAACTAAGGCACCAACCAACGTGTAAATCAGGATAATTGAAATAGAATAAAATAGTGCGTTCTTTTTACCCTGTAGTTTGGTTTTGCTTCTTTTGGTAAAAAAACTAATGGTGATGGGCACCAACGCATAAACGCAAGGCGTTAAAAAACCGATCAAGCCTGCAAATATTCCGGCGAACAATAAAGCCCACATCGACTTTGCCTGCAAACTTCCCGAACTGTTGGCAACCAATTCTGCAGGCGCATCCTTTTTAAACTGGAATTGCATAGAAATGGCTTCTTCACCTGATTCAATACTTTCACCTTTCTTGTAATAATAATTGATTGTACCTTTTATCCGTATACTATCTCCTTCTGAAACTTTTATTTTTTGAAGCCAAATTACGGAGTCGGTATAAAACCTGGTAACTAAATTATTAAGCGATGCATCGGGCAACATTTTCAAGACACCGTTTTCTGTAATACTATCGCTTAAATATTTTAAAATAGAAGAATCGAATTGAAAACTGGTATTGATAGGAAGATCGTCAGATATTTTCTGAATCGAAAAAAGCTGTACCCCGTTCGACGGTTTCGCTTTAATTTTTAAAATGAATTCCCCATTGCCAATAGTTTGTTTTTCAAAATCAAACTGCACAGGAGATTGGTCCTGTGCAGCTATATTTTTAGATAAAAAAAATAAGGACGTAATTAGAAGCAGCTTGTATTTTCGCATCTTTAAATGTAACAATTTAATTCAGTGCAATATTGAATTTCTCGGTAGTAGGAGGCATACAGGTTCTATCATTACAAATCATTGATTCCACTTCACCACTGATATTGGTTTTTATCTTTCCTTTTACCGTAACTATTTGGACAAAATCCGCTTTGCCTTCAAAATATTTCACGTTTACTTTAAAATTCTGATCGAAATAAGTAATTACTTTTCCTTTTTCAGCCACCTTTCCCTGCAATGCTACCAATGCATTTTTTGCAAATGTAAACGTGGTAGGGATGGGACCTCCGTCTGGCGTAAGTTGAGAATAAATATGCCAACCCATTGGTGGTGTTGCAATCATATGAACCTCATATTTATTAGCTGCCAACTTCTTTGCTGTATAGGACCAGCTAATTTTTTGTTGGGCATGTGCTATTCCCAAACCAAGTGTTAGTATTAAAGCAAAAGCGAATTTCTTCATCATCATAAATTATTTAGGTTAAAATTACAACTCAGTATCCCAACGAAATGCCACCTTTGATACATTTAGTTCCTTTAACATTAGTTTAGCTGAAACAAGTGGGCAAAAACCTTTCTCCCATCTTCATTGCCCAAAGAGGCATTACAGACCCTTTCGGGGTGGGGCATCATACCAACTACATTTCTGTTTTTATTACATATTCCGGCGATATTGTGTATTGCGCCATTTGGATTGCTTTCTGAGTTGATAGTACCCTTGTCGTCACAATATCTATAAATAATCTGCCGGTGCGTTTCAAGTTCTTCCAGTATTTTTTCATCTGCAAAATACCTTCCTTCGCCATGGGCTACGGGAATTTTTAGTGCCTCACAGGAATCAGCCGCAGCCTCTTTGATAAAAACATTTTTACACACAAATTGCTGTTGGCTGTTTCTCAATAAAACACCGGGTAACAAACCCGATTCGCACAAAATTTGAAAACCATTACAAATCCCGAGTACTTTACCACCCTTATTGGCAAACTCAATTACACTTTGCATCATCGGGCTAAATCTTGCAATGGCCCCGCAACGCAGGTAATCGCCATAGCTAAATCCGCCCGGTAATACAATACAATCTTCGTAAGAAAACATACTGAGGTCTTTGTCTTTATGCCAAAGCTCAATTACTTCCTGATTTAAATCTACCCGCAACGCTTCAATAACATCCCTGTCGCAATTACTTCCCGGAAAAACTACAACTCCAAATTTCATATAAATGATTTGTGATTATGTAACTGGTATTTTTGTTTGATAATAGTTGCGCAAAAGTACAAATACCATTTTAATTATTTAACGAAGTAGCTAAATGCAATTACAAATGCAACTATTAGCCAGTGTAAAACAAGTGGAAACCATTTTTTTGAAGGATACAGGAAGCCGGCACCTGCAACTACCGCAAAAGGAACAGCACATAAAATCCAGTACACAAATGAGTGAGATGCATTTATAAAGGGAATAAATAAGGCAATCAATAAGTATAGAAAAATGAGGTTCCAGCTTTTGCGGGCCTGTACCAGTTGACGACGAAAATTTTGCTGCACAAAGAAAAAACCGATGGCGCAGGTAAACAGCACAATGATAACTGCGGCGAGTGCCCACTTTGATTCGTAGAAATGAGGGAATGTAACTGAAACGCCGGGAAAATGATAGCCCTGCCATTTGTCTGTTATAAAAACATATGCCAATAAAAAATAGTAGGGCGTGATAATTCCCAGCAATGCAACCACCCATTCTGATAACTTGAAAGCCCGTGTGATTAATAAGCCAAAAACGATGAGTGCTGCAAACGCCAATGATGGAAAATAAAAAAAAGAGGAAAGCCCGATCGCAATTCCAATATTAAAAAGGGATGTTTTTGGTTGTTGCTCGTTGTGTAACCTGCTCATCCGTGACCATACCCAAATCAACAATGAATTTATAATTAGCGGGGCGGATAATACGTTCCACTCAGCAAATAGGGAAGTAATGAGTAAATAGCCCATTGCGGTAAGGTAGTTGGGCTTTTGCATTAACCGCAGATCATTCACCAAACGGTTGAAAGTAATTGCCTGCGTAAATAATAGCAAAAATGCGATGAGCGGGTAGATAATGGGCAAGCTTTTGCCAACGGTTGAAAGCTGTATCAATAAAGATTTAAATAGAAAGCCGTCCGTTTGTTGGGTGGAGGGAATTACAGGGTGAGTAAACATTGGCATTTTCAGCAACAGCCCATATACAAATAAGAGGAAGGTATTGTAAGGATTGTTAGATTTAAAAACGCCTGTCACCTGAATGTTATTTTTTTGAACCTTCCTATCCGGATCGTCCGTGAAATATTAATTTGATTGCTTTGCAAAAGTGAGTAATAATTATTGATTAAAAAATAGTTTATCCTTTTGAAACCAAGGTATCAGTCTGCTGCAATTCAATCCCCGCTGCAATTGTATTAATTCGGAGGCAGCAGCTTTCATTTCCGCAGATCAATTATTGCACTTCGTGCTGAAAGGAAATATCCCTGATGGAAAATCTTTTTACTACAAAATATAATAGGCTGAAGAAGCAGGTAAACAGGATTGTAATAGCCCATGTATGGTAATATTGGATGGGAAACAAAAACCGTACTGCAATTTCTTTGAAAAGATCAAAAGGATTGGTTACAATATCCCAGCTATTCCATCGCAGGAATCTTCCAAGGTAAACCCCAAAGGATCCCAGAAACAAACAGAGCAGCATCAATTTGTTGGTAACCGAATGGCTGATTTGCTTTAGCAGAAAAGTTTCTACTTTGTACAGCGATACAAACGCCATCAACAAACCAGTGCCTGCAGAAGCAAATAGCAATACCGCATCATACCAAATGGGCACATTGGTTTTTGCTTCCAGGTGAATCAGATCGGTAATGATATAAAGCGCATTGGGGAAAAACAATAGCCAGACTGCTAATAAAAATCCAGCCGTCCATTTGCTACTCGCTTTATTGCCCGCGAGATAGATACTAATCTGGAAAGGAATCCATGCCAGGAATAGATTCCATAAAAGAAAGAGAAAGC
>JBBQQP010000185.1:0-6909 GCA_038215675.1 Chitinophagales bacterium
ATGGCAAAACCAAACGAGATTAAATATCTCACAGCGATCAAAGCTGAAAAGCGTCCAAAAAAATATTGCCGCTTTAAAAAAATGGGTATTCATTATATTGACTATAAAGATGCCGATTTCTTGAAAAAATTCCTCAACGAACAAGGTAAATTATTACCACGTCGTCTTACAGGAAACTCTTTGAAGTTTCAACGTAAGGTGAGCGAAGCAGTAAAGAAAGCCCGTCAAATGGCGATCTTACCGTACGTTACCGATCTTTTAAAATAAAATTTTTCACCACCCTAACCCTTTAGTGGGGAAAGTCCCTGCCGATAGCAATCGGATTCGGAGATTGGGTAAAAATGCAAACAACATGCAGGTAATATTAATACAGGATGTAAATAATCTTGGCGGTGCCAACGAATTGGTAACTGTAAAAAACGGTTACGGCCGCAACTTTTTAATTCCTTCTAAATTAGCGATTGAGGCTAGCCCAAGTAACCTAAAACAAAGGGAAGAAAAAGTGAAGCAACAAGCTAAGAAAGAAGCTAAATTATTAGCTGAAATCAATAGCGTAATTGCAACCTTAACCAATGGTGCATTGAAGATAGGTGCTAAAACTGGTACAACTGGTAAGATTTTCGGTAGTGTAACTTCTGTTCAAATTGCCCGTGCAATTAAAGAACAAAAAGGCTACGAAATTGACCGTCGCAGAATTACAATTCTTGATGATGTCAAAGAATTAGGCACATTTAAAGCAAAAATCGATTTCGGAAACGGTAACGAATGTGAAGTTGAATTTGAAGTAATAGCTGAATAATCTCAACATAATTAATGGATGGTCCGCTCAATATTTGAGCGGACTTTTTTTTTGCCGACTATTTTTATTACCGAATGTCCTTGTCATTGCCTGCCAGCATAATCAGCATTTAGTAATAGCTATTAGCGATAAAAAAGACGGATGATTTAAAGCGACTATTCTCCTAAATATTTGAGCAGTTATAAGAAACATATACTTGAATGCCATTCAAAAAAAAGGCTAAATTCATTTCAGTTAAAATCCCATTTCTTCACGAGAAAAAGGTTTTTCTTTGTAATATTTCTCCAAGTATTTTTTCACCCACGCTGGAATAAAATATCAACCGATGCCACAAAAAGAAATTCCTGTTTTATTCATTGGTACGTTTATTTTCTGCCTCCTTTTTACAAACTGTAATAATGCTGTAGAAAAAACTTCCACAAACAAAGACACTATTCCAAAAATAAGTGCCATTGAAATGGGCGTTCAAGGAAATTTCAGCGCACAACAAACGCTTAAATTCGATAGCACCCTTATTGAAATATTTTTGGATAGCTTTCCTCAGTTCAAAATATTTGAAAAGGAAATTAGCGGCTTTTATAAAAATAGAGCATATGCCTATGCCTGGTATGATGAAAATGGTATGATTGAACCGGCTCATAATTTATTCAACCGTATTCAAAATATCAGTGAAGAAGGAGTTCCGGATGTGGTTCCTTACAAAGACAGATTTATCAATTTGATTGATGCATCAGTTGGAAATGATTCCGCTTCTAACGTTCTTGAGTTAATGCTCACATCACAATACTTTGCTTACGCCAAACAGGTTTGGCAGGGTTTAGATGAAAAAGAAAGCCTGGCAATGGGCTGGTATTTACCCAGAAAAAAAATCACAAGCGAGCAATTACTGGATTCTATGTTAACGGGAAAAAATACATTGGAGAACTCCAGTGTATTTAAACAGTATAGTTTGCTAAAGGATTATTTAAAAAAATACAATCTCATAAAAGAGAAGGGGCTGTTGGCTACTATAAAGCCCGATAAGAAAAGCTACCAGTTGTCCGATTCTTCCGAAAGTATTGGAGCAATACGAGAACGCCTTTTTTTATTGGGCGATCTGATGAACAATAATCTATCCGACAGATTTGACACGACTCTTCAAGATGCAATAAAAAATTTACAGCGGCGATTGGGATACAAAGAAGATGGGAAAATAAACACCACACTCCTTGCAGAAATGAATACCCCAATTGAAAAAAGAATTGAACAACTATTGGTGAATATGGAAAGATGCCGGTGGGTTCCTGTTCAATTGAAAAGCAACTATTTACTCGTGAATATTCCAGAGTATAAATTACATGTCTATAACCAGGATACAATTGCTTTTAGTATGAATGTAGTTGTAGGTAAAGACCAAAATAAAACAATTGTTTTTAATGGTGAAATGAAATATGTGGTATTTAGCCCATACTGGAATATCCCTGCAAGTATTTTAAGGAAAGAAACCCTACCGGCGATGAGAAGAAATTCCAACTATTTGGCAAAACACAATATGGAATGGAATGGTGGAAATATAAGGCAAAAACCTGGTCCCAATAATTCATTGGGCTTAGTCAAATTCCTGTTTCCAAATTCGCATAGCATCTATTTGCATGATACACCTGCCAAGTCACTGTTTAACGAGGATAAACGAGCGTTTAGCCATGGCTGTATACGTGTGGCCGAGCCGAAGAAACTGGCTTCTTACCTATTGAGAAATGATGAAAACTGGAATGATGAAAATATCACCACGGCAATGAAAAAAGGAAAAGAACAATACGTAACCCTGAACAAAACAGTACCGGTTTTTATAGCATATTTCACTGCATGGGTTGATAGAAATGGGCAACTAAATTTCAGGAATGATGTGTATAAAAGAGACAGTCGTTTAGCTGAAATGATATTGAAAAAGCCTATTATATGAAATCTTTTTGAAAATCTTTGTTTTTTTAAATTAATTGTTACATTTGTGAGGCTTTAGTGGTTTTAGTATTTCGTCGTTAGCTGATTGTACACTTTAGATGTCCCTTTTCAGTTCATTGTACCAACTAGATCATTATGCTTTTTTTTTAATTTTTAAAAGTTTTTACAATGAACATTTACGTAGGAAATTTAAGTTGGACAATGACCGACGAAGATCTAAGCAGTCTTTTCACTCAATTTGGAACTGTTACCAGTGCTAAAATTTTGAAAGACAAAATGAATGGCCGCAGCAAGGGTTTTGGCTTTGTTGAAATGGATGACGCAGAAGCAGCAAAAACTGCAATTGCTAGTTTAAACGAAAGCGAAGTTCAAGGCCGCAAATTAATCGTCAACGAATCACAACCACGCCAGGAAGGCGAGGGTGGATTTAAAAAGCGTAGTTTCGGCGGCGGAAGCGGCGGCGGCGGCGGTTACAAGAAAAGCGGCGGCAGCGGATATGGCGGTAGCGGCGGCGGTGGCGGTAGAAGCGGCGGAAGTGGTGGATATGGCGGAAGCGGCGGCAACAGAAGCGGTGGAAGCGGTGGTTATAATAGAGATTATTAATCATTTTCCAACTGATATAAAAAATCCCTCGTTTTTAACGGGGGATTTTTTTGCTTGAGAGACAAGTCAGATTTATTTCAGAGCCTGCACAGAAAACTATGTTTTACGATTTTATATTAAAAAAGCCTAACAATTGCTCGCCAACAGGCATCGTTTAAACAGATACATTCAAAATTTAGTCAGTCGATTACAAAAAAATTATTGCACAATTGCCCGCTTTATTTGAACGACATTATCAGGAGCTTTTATTTCGAGTTGGTAAATCCCATTACCCAATTTCGTATTGGGCCTTATTGTCTGAGAGCTATTCGGACTATTTACGGGCAAAATTCCTGAATAAATTACCTGCCCATTATTGTTGATTAGCCTCAACTGATAGAGTCCGGTCTGCTGGTTTGTAAATTGAAGGTTAATAATATCCCCTCGAATTGGATTTGGAAACACAGCAATTGCACCCTGACCTTCTTTATCACCAGCAACTCTCAAAATAATACTAAATTTTATAGTGCCATCAATATCTACACTTCTAATACGATAAAAACCATTTCCAGTCAAAGGCTGGTTATCAATCCAGAAATAACTATTGTGATCGTTTTTAAATCCTGTAACTGCAATTGAATTTACGATATTGAAATCAGTACCATTTGAAGATCGTTCTACATCATACTTTTTAATATTGTTTTCGTTTTGCACCTTCCAGTCAATAGCTATTTTATTATTTACTTTAAAAATCTTTACTGAAGTAAAAGTTACAGGCAGAGTGGCCGTAGCTATGTTTGTTATATACACAATTTTAAACCTGTTAACATTTGCAGAGGCCGCATCTGCATTCACCAAAAAATTTAATTTTGTTGTGCCATTAAGGGCAATTGGCAAACTTGTTCCGAGGTATGAATCCTGTAAAAACCCTTGCATTCCAGGGTGATCAAGGTTTGTTGTAATAAATTCAAATTGATAATTGCGTTTGGTAGTTTTCCATAACTTAAAAAATAGCGTATCACTTTTTGCAATTATTGGCCTTCTCTCAACTGATAGAACGGCACCGTATCTTAAGATTCCCAGGTTTTCATTAATATTCGTAAATTTAAAAGCATCTTCCAATAAAACGCTATCGTGGTAAAGATCATTATATTCAGTGTAAACTCCATCTGCCAAAACAGTTGCGTCATTGGCATTTAGCAGGTATAAGGTAGTTCTGATACTCTCTTTGCCAGTTAGCGGAGAAGTACTGTAATTCAATTTTGAAATATTGGCACCGGCATCATTGTGTCCAGATTTGATCTCGACCATATTTCTGGAAAATGATAATAATGAAGATAATAGAAAGGCTATACTTGTAACCAGTTGCAGATAATAGCCGTTGAATTTTGTTACGACTGATGAATGGGTGTTGCCAACTCGTTGTGGGGTAAAGTTGCAGGGTTTCATAGTACTTGGTTTTCGTTAGATAGTAGGATTCGAAACATTGTAAAAGCTTGTCGCTGTTATTACGATAACGTTGCATTTTAAAAAAACATTTCGATCCTAAGACCATAATGGTCTTCTAAAAGGGACTTGTAGTAAGCGACCTACTGCCCTTGTAAATGATTGTTTCATAATAAAAAGGTGGTATGGTAAGTCTATATTTTCTAATAAGCTGGTAACTAAATAACAAAAAGCGAACTAAAATAGAGGGGAAGGCCAAATCAATCAACCTTTGATTAAGATTTAGAAATCAGTAGGAAGCAATTTTCATTTCGAAGGATTTGGACGAAATTTGCCCATTGAGGGATCAGTAAAATATTTGGTTATGATATCTTGAAATGTAAAAATGAAATACCAGAGTTCATAAAGAAAGGACACTACAAAAAAGCGAACGCAATGGAAAATCATTTTGTTTAATATGCAACTGTAACATTAATAAAGTAATGATTTTATTAGATAGATAACATTTTAAATTGCTAAAATATAAGAAGGGTTTCAACTGGAAAAATTGAAACCCTTTTTATTAAAATTTAAATTGATTTTTAAACCTAGCTAACACTAAATGGTAATTGTTTTACTTTTTCAACAAGTGTAATTTTCCTGTTAGGGGTATGGTTAAACTCGGGAAGCATCTTACTTAAGATCGGTGTTATCATTTCATTATTATGAGCTATGGCTACTGCTTCAAGTTTATTTAACAGGGAATAAAAGTTAGGATTTGTCTCAACGCATTTTTTTGCTCTTAATATTTTTGGATGACTGGTAGGTGCAAACTCCTCGGAATCCTTAAATAATTCTTCATACATTTTTTCACCAGGACGAAGTTGCGTGAATTGAATACTTATATCTACTCCTGGCACAAACCCAGCTAGTTGGATCATACGTGTTGCTAAATCAAGTATTTTGACGGGCTTACCCATATCAAATAAAAGGATATCACTTGATTTACCAATTTTACCTGCCTCTAATACCAATTTGGCTGCTTCTGGGATGGTCATGAAGTAACGGGTGATATCCGGGTGCGTTAAAGTAACAGGCCCTCCTTGTGCAATTTGCTTTTTAAACGTAGCAACTACAGAACCCGCAGAGCCAAGAACATTGCCAAAACGTGTAGTGATAAATTCAGTATTTGATTCAATTCTATCATTCAACGACTGAATATATATTTCTGAAATCCGCTTGGTTGCTCCCATAACGTTGGTAGGGTTAACCGCTTTATCAGTAGATACAAACACAAACTTTTTTACATCATGTAACATTGATAAATCAGCAATCAACTTGGTGCCAAAAACATTGGTGAGGACAGCTTCACTTGAAAAACATTCCATTAAGGGCACATGCTTATAAGCTGCTACATGAAATACGATATCAGGCTTAAAGTTAATAAACACTCCCTTAATCCTTAAATAATCACGAACAGATGCAACTTCGATTTCCGTTGGTTGTTGCATCCCTTTTTGCTTTAATTCATATTCCAGATCAAACAATCCAGACTCAGATTGATCCAGCATGATCAATTTTTTGACATTGTGCCCGATCAACTGACGACAGATTTCACTGCCTATTGACCCAGCTGCACCAGTAACAAGGATTGTTGCGTTTTGATAATTTGCTTTCGAAAGATTACTTGGAAGAACAATTTCATCCCGTTGCAAAAGCTCTTCAATATTCATTTCCTTTACCTGCTTTTTCTGAAACGAACCACCAGACCACTGATTGGCTGGAGGAACGAGGTTTACTTTTATTTTGAAAGGAGCGCATAAATCAGTAAGCTCAATTTTGCGATCTACTGTCAACCTGTCAATTGCTATATAAATCTGGGTAATTCCTTTCTTTTTGAATAAATTAGTTAACTGGTTTGCTGAAGCATTATAAATCGGAAGACCTTCAAGCTTTTTCCCTATTTTATAGCTGCTATCATCAATAAAGCCAACCAGTGTTGTATTTATCTTAGCATCCTGCTCCAAAACTTTCTTTGTAATCTGTCCCATCATTCCAGCGCCGAAAATTAAAGTTCTGTGGACAGGATTTGGCTTTGATTGTGCCATAAAATAAACCTCCTTTACCAATAACCTAAAGGCTACCAGTATAAACATTACTGC
>JBBQQP010000186.1:0-6856 GCA_038215675.1 Chitinophagales bacterium
ATTGCCTTTAAGTCTCATCAGGGGATTGGACAAGGATTTTGGCCTTTCAGGCATTCACGCCTGGGGCATGACGGAAACTTCTCCGCTGGCAACTGCCTGTCGCCTGCAACCATTACACGATGATTTATCACCGGAGGAACAGTATAAAATACTGGCAAAGCAAGGGATTGAATTTCCCGGTGTAGAAGTGCGTATCATCCAGGAAGATGGCAGTGCTGCGCCAAAGGATGGAGCAACCGCCGGTGAGCTGCAGGTACGTGGTGCATGGGTAATTGACAGCTACTACAAGGTGGAAGATAACAGCCCGTATTTTTCGCCGGATGGATGGTTTAAAACAGGCGATGTTGCCACGATGGATAGTAATGGATATATGCAAATAACCGACCGCACCAAAGATTTAATAAAAAGCGGGGGCGAATGGATATCCAGTGTAGCGCTGGAAGTAGCACTGATGGCGCATCCGGCGGTGACCGAAGCCTGTGTGATAGCTATACCCGATGAGCGCTGGCAGGAACGACCGCTGGCTTGCGTGGTACTTCGTGATACTACTACAGCCATCTCAGCCGAAACCTTCCGGGAGTTTCTTTTACGGGATTTTGCCCATTACCAGGTGCCCGAACACTTTATTCCGGTAACACAAATACCCAAAACAAGTGTGGGTAAATTTGATAAAAAAGAATTACGCCGGATGTATGCAGCGGGTGAGTTGAAATAAAAAAAGAAGGCAGCCAATAGATTGTTGCGTGTTGTAAAGATTAGCATCTACCTTATAGATAGATTGGTTTAGTTAAACAATATCCTGAAAAAGCCTTCCGTCACATTGATTGTGTTAGTGATATTATTGCCAATTGCAGTAAAGTAAAAAAGTACCTTCGGCAGATTTATAATCCACTTTGGTAATAACCATTTCGCCTTTGTGACCACGCCACATCGCTACATCATCATTTATGAACTGGTCAACCGCAGAATTTTCGAAATTAGTTTTGCTCATAACTACCATTTCTATTCTATCGTATAGAAGGCTGATACTTTCACCATTTTTATCGCCTAATATTCGGGCGTGCTTTTGGGGGGAGCATAGTTTCAAACACCCAGTCTTTTCCATTTATTTTGCTTTCATATAATAACCCTCAGCAGAGGTGGCTAAATACCCCGGAGTGTTTACTTTAATTATTTTCTGTATTCCAGTTGCTTGCTTTTTAAGCTGTTGCAATTTGCCAATAGGAAAATAATGGACGAGGCAATAATCATTTTTTTCATAATTGAAAATTGAGAGCGTTTTAAATATTTTGTTTTTTTTCATCTATTAGTTGTGGACAAAAATTACTATTTCCGTTCCAACGCTGTAACTCTTTTCAATAATTTATCGATTCTTTTATTTTGCTTTTCGATGATGGCCTCCTGTTCCTGTACAGCTTTTACGAATGACACTACAAACGATTTATAACTCAACGTATAAAGTTGTCGGCTGTTTTTTTGGGATTCCAAAACCGCTAAATTCAAATCCTGCATCTTTAGCAGCCTTCTCTACTTCCTGCGCCAAAAAAGCCAGTTTCCTTTATTTTTTCAATATTATGTTTGCCGGGAAAATCTAATGTCTCTTTATCGCCTGTAATAGCCACTACAGCTTTAATAGTTCTGTTGTATGTAACAGGTCTTAAGTGCGAAATGAAATCCAGCCCTTTTACTTCTTCTTGAATATTATTTTTCATTCGCTCATCAGAATAAGTGCCCCATATTTTATAGCCACCATTTCAAATCGTACTTAAATCACCGATAAAGGCCTGGTTACTTGAGGCATTTAAATAGCCACTGTTGCCAATGCTTATTGTATTTGAAAGGTTCGGTTTACCAGGGAGTGTTCCGCTGGAATATCTTATGGCAATATTATTGAAACCGCCTGTGTGGTGGTACAGAGCATGGATCCCGATAGCCGATATTTGGAAGTCCAAATAGTATTACTATAAAGTGCATGCATGCCGGTAGCGGTATTGGACCATCCATTATTATTTAAAACGAGGGCATGATATCCGAATGCGGTAATAAAGCTTCCCGTATTATAATGAAGTGCAGCATAGCCTGTAGCGGTATTGTTTATTCCAATATTATTGGAATAAAGTTCAGCCGCACCAATGGCGGTATTTTGATGTGCGGCAGTGTCGTTTTGAAATGCAGTATATCCTACAGCGGTGTTGTTAACGCCAGTTGTTAGTTGAGACTGGGTTGTTTAAAAAAAAGTGCAAAGTTCCCTATAGCTTAATTGCCGCTGATGTAGGATGACCCTAAATTATTATAAGATTGATTAGCCAGTGGGTTGAATTGAACTCGTTGTGTAACTCCCCTTTAGGGGATGGGGGTTTAGTCCCAGCGGGGTTTTCGCAACAGCAACTTTCAAATCATACAAGAAAAACTGCGAAAACCCTGCCCAAAAAGAGCGCTAGCTAATCAGCCAAACAAGCATGATAGTTACACAATATTTTGGATCGTTGATCAATGCGGCCCGTAGTTCTAGCATCAGGCTTCCTGCCTTTAAACCCCTTTTACCGGGATGGGAGCAAAATGAATTCCTTGTATAACTCCCCTTTAGTAATATCCCGATTTTTTGGGAGGAGCCGGGTGCTCACCAACCCCATATTATTGCGCCCTTACAGGGCTTGGTGATTCACATTCCATTTTTTCATAGGGCGTTGCCCTATGCTGGGGTATTGCGCCCTTTTCAGGGCTTGAATCCATCATTCCAAAATAATTAAAAGCAACAGATTGCAATCCTACTTCCACACAATACCATACCCTTTCCCAAAGGCGGTTTGTAGTCCTCTCCTTTTGGAACATCCAAATTACTTCGATAGGGGCCGGGGGCAAATTGAACTCGTTGTGTAACTCCCCTTTAGGGGATAGGGGTTTAGTCCCAGCGGGGTTTTCGCAACAGCAACTTTAAATCATAAAAGAAACAACTGCGAAAAACTGCCGGGACAGAAGGGAAAAATAGTGCACTCATGACTATGATTGAAAGCATTTTTTTACGATACGATTGTTGCGGTTGATTCAAATAGCCGGAATGGCAAATTTATTCCCCAATTCTTTTGAAACTTCCGCTTGTAAACGTCCATAATTATTGGCTTTTTAATTGATAGTAGCTGAATGAAAATTCTTATTACCTTGTAAATTAAAAATTTCTAGTATGATTCCTTTTAGCGATGATGATTCTGATTTGAAACGGACGCCTTATGTTAACTACCTATTCATCGCAATCAACATATTGGTTTTTATCGTATACCAAAAAATGGGTGCGAATTTAGATTTCACTTATAGCTTCGCCACCGTGCCTGCAGAAATTGTAACAGGGCACGATGTCATCACAGATCCAATATGGGTAAATGATCCGCTTACCGGCCGCGATGTGCAAATACCCGGGCTTGGTGTAACGCCTATGCCGGTTTGGCTTACACTTTTCACTTCTATGTTTATGCATGGCGGCTTCGCTCACCTGGGAGGCAATATGCTTTACCTATGGATTTTCGGCGATAACCTGGAAGACCGGCTTGGTCACCTGCGTTTCTTTTCGTTTTACCTGGTCTGCGGAATCATTGCTTCATTAACCCATGTTTTTACAGATTATTTGTTTGGCGAAAATCATTTCATTCCAAGTCTCGGGGCATCGGGCGCCATCTCGGGAGTGATGGGTGGTTACCTATTGTTGTTTCCCACCAAACGGGTAACGGTGCTTGCTTTTATTTTCTTTATACGGGTTCCGGCCTTTATTGTATTGGGATTATGGATCGGCTTACAACTAGCCAATGGCACCGGTTTTTTGGGTGGCACCGGAGCAAGTGGTATTGCTTATGCGGCGCATATTGGAGGCTTTATTGCCGGCCTGCTGCTAATAAAAAAGTTTTTGCCAGTTCAAAAAACGCAGTAGTAAAAAGATGGAGAGACTTTTTTAATTGATTGCTTTACAACAGGCAGGGTTATGGTATGGTAGCTTAAGTCGTCCACTCTTTAGCGTATGATGCCAACCCACTGTATTTTATTTTAGTGAGTAAGGAATAAATTAGTTAATAATTTTTTATGAACCAGGCAGAAGTTTTTTATTTGATAGCTAACGGATTAAAAAGTGGCTAACTGCGTCAATCAGACAGGCTTCATTGGCAAAGATGATTTTGTTATTAAACCTTTTTGGTAAAAAAATAATCATCATCCCGATTGGTATCGGGATCCATTTTATCAGCCGATAGCGATCGGATGAGGAGCAAAATACCAATTCACTAATTTTTCCCTTGCGCAGTATAGCCAGTTTGCTGATATGCTAATGAGCGCAAGTGGAAATAATTAAATCAACCAATTTAATTTAAAGCAAACTCCTTTTCGTTTTCGGTTATACAAGTTTCATTTTAGCTGCATCCCAATTCAACGCCTTGTTTTGATCTGCACTTATGTTGCAGGCAAGGCTCGGTCCTGCTGCCCTTAAGCCAAACACGGCATCTTCCAGGATGGGCGAATTTGTCCGGATGCCATTGAAGAAACTGATCATATGATCGAGGCGGTCATCGTATTTTGCCGGTGCAGCGTATTCAATGGTTTTGCCCATTTCAAAGCCACCTTTTTTATCACCGTAAGTGGCCGCATACCATTTTTTATATTCCTCCTTTTGCGCAGCAGAAAAGCTGTCAAATGAATCGTAGCCACCAAAGCCCGGCGCCGAACTTCTTTTAAGTGTTTTTATTTTAAAGTCGTTCCAGCCAATATCAATGACTCCATCTGTACCTACCAACTTCATTCCAAATCCGCCCTCGCCTTCGCCGCTTGCAAGATTGATGCGGGTGTACAACTGAAAGGAAGGAAGCGTTTGCGTTTTGGGATAAGTCATCAGAGAATTGACGAGATCGTAAGCATCCCGTCCATCTTTCCAATAATTAACTTCACCGAGCGCAACTATTTTATTGGGCCCCATGGAACCCGTAATGGTATGTAAACCTGTTAACAAATGCACAATCAGGTCGCCGGCAGAACCAGTTCCGTAATCTTTGTAATTGCGCCAGCGAAAAAACCGGTTGGCATCAAAAGGAACTTTCGGTGCATGGCCTAAAAAAGTATCAAAATCAACGGTTGACGGCGAAGCGTCCGTGGGGATGGAATATTGCCAGGCTCCCATTGCATCCGACCGGTCGCAGTAAGCTTCCACATAGGCCAGTTCTCCAATAACTCCTTTTTCAAAATATTTTTTTGCCTCCAGTATGGCTACGCTGCTTGCCCGCTGGCTACCCACCTGGAATACTTTGCCCGTTTTCTTTTGTGCCGCAATTACAGCATGTCCTTCTTCGATTTTTTGTATCATCGGCTTTTCGCAATACACATGTTTGCCGGCATTCATAGCATCTATGGCGATGCGCTGGTGCCAATGGTCCGGCGTACAAATCAGCACGGCATCAATGTCTTTTTTGGCAAGTATTTCCCGGTAGTCACGGGTGGTAAAAATAGATTCCCCCCATTTTTCTTTTGCCCGGTCAAGGCGGCCGGTATACAGATCGCAAACGGCCACCAGTTCAACACCGTCTACCTTTAATGCCGTATCCGTATCATAATGACCAATGATGCCGCTGCCGATTAAGCCGATGCGGATCTTGTCATTGGCAGTAATCTTTGCCGAAGAGACGAGTTTCTTTTTGATGGTGTGTGATTCAGCATTTACTTGTGTGCCTACTGAAATAGCGGCTACTGATCCGCTGAGGTTTTTTAAGAAGTTTCTTCTTGAATTTTGCATGAGCAATCGTTTTTTATTTTAGACAATTTGTTAACTATCTAGCTAAAATTTTAGAAGGTTATTTTTAAGATTACCGCATTGTGTACCTTGAAAAATCCAATCACACCCTTCAATCTATTTTGCTAAGCCAACATCAAATTACGGGATTTATTTTAATTTACCTTAAGGCGAATTAGTAATCTGTTGAAAACTTATTCTCCAATAATTTTTCTTTAAAGGCCGATTTGAAGAACCATGCAAACGTGAGGATGCAAGCCCTTGTATCTGCTTTACCATACCTGTAATTGGAGAAGACCGCTGTGTTGTTGATGTATCCACTCTTAAATGTATTGAAAATATCTGTAACTGTAAGACCAGGCCTTGCATTGCCCTTGCCTAATTTTTGCTGAAAGCCAAGATCAACAAAATATTGGGCAAAGCGTTTGCCCAGCGGCGTTACAATAGCCAAGTTGTAGTTACCCGTAACCTGCAGTTTGGCTCCCGGCCATGGCGTCACATTGTTGATCAATTTTGCATACCTGCCAAAAGGGTTTTCCACTGCATCCGTTGATACATTGCTGCCATTTAATTTTTGCTGAACCAAAGAAAGGCTTGCATTGAAGTCGTAGATTTTTAAAAGCTTTGCATCCAATAGAAGATAAAGTACAGGTAGGTGATGAAATCATTGTAAATGAATTATAAAATAATCGGTTGATTAATGTTTAATACTTAAAGCAACGCGGTTGTTTGTTACACGGATAATTAAAATTACCATTCAATAGATTATTTTCTAAACTTGTACTAACATTATAAGCAAAATAATGATAGCAAAATATATCAACCTTTTTACTGACTTTGGTTTTAAGAAAATATTTGGCGAAGAGGCAAGTAAGCGATTGCTCATCAACTTTTTAACCAGTTTGATTCCGAAAAGTAATATTATTACCCTTGCTTTCAAGCCAAAAGACAAACCAGGAAATGCAGCAGATGATAGAAAGGCCGTTTATGATATTTACTGTGAAAATTCAAATGGAGAAAAAATAATTGTAGAATTACAAAAAGCAAAACAAAAATACTTTTAAGGACAGAACAATTTATTATTCGTCATTTCCCGAT
>JBBQQP010000187.1:0-6846 GCA_038215675.1 Chitinophagales bacterium
AAAAAATAAAGCTGAAACTGCTACAGCAATAGCAGAGCATGCTGTGATGGCAAAACAGGAATTTTTATCAAACATGAGTCATGAAATTCGCACTCCCATGAACGCCATTATTGGCTTTACGAAAGTGATGATGAAAACAGATTTGACCGAAAAACAAAAAGAATACATACAGGCCATAAAATCAAGCGGGAATACTTTAATCGTTCTTATCAATGACATACTTGATTTAGCAAAAGTAGATTCCGGGAAAATGATATTTGTAAATGCACCTTTTAAAATATCACAATCAATAACCACCATTCTTCATTTGTTTGAAACAACCATTCAGGAAAAGAATTTAAAATTAGTAAGGGAATATGATACCAGCATTCCCGAAATATTATTGGGTGATTCGGTTCGTTTACACCAAATTCTGATTAACCTTTTAGGCAACGCCATAAAATTTACTACAAAAGGCAAAATCATTGTAAGCGTTCAACTACTAAACGAAGGTGATGAAAAAGTAACGCTTGAAATTAAAGTTACCGACACCGGCATTGGAATTCCGAAAAATAAAATTGATACTATTTTTAAAAATTTTGAACAAGCACACGCTACCACTTCTAGTTTGTATGGAGGCACCGGTTTGGGACTTGCCATCGTTAAACAATTGGTCGAAAAACAAGGGGGGACTATTTCGGTAAAAAGTAAAGCTGGTAAGGGTTCCACTTTTAGCTTCACTTTAAGTTTTCAAAAAACAAATGATGAAGAAATATTAGAACACGGAGATGAACAACACGAGATTGAAATTAAACCCTTAAACGTGTTGGTGGTTGAAGATGTTAAGCTCAATCAACTATTGATGAGAACAATATTGGATGATTTTAAATTTGCGTGCGATATTGCAGACAACGGAAAAATAGCCATTGAAAAACTACAAACCAATTCCTACGATATTATTCTGATGGACTTGCAGATGCCGGAAATGAATGGATTTGAAGCCGCCGATCATATTCGTAATAAAATGAACTTACAAATCCCAATCATTGCATTAACTGCCGATGTAACCACTGTTGATGTAAAAAAATGTAAAGCCGCAGGCATGAATGACTACATTTCAAAACCTGTTGATGAAAACCTGCTTTACAGAAAAATTTTGGATTTACTAAAATCAAAATGATGCAAAACCTGGTAGACACAATACCTGGAGTGTCTTCCTCCCTAAACAGTTTAATGCTAACGTTGAACAATAGCATTTTGGAAATAAAAGAACAAGCCACCCTACAGTCCGTTATGAAATCGAACTATTACCCGATGCTCTTTACAGAACCGCAATTGCATGGCTCGTTTCAATTGCTATCGGATCATATCAGCTCTTCAAGCACCCCAAATCCATGTAAAATCGCACTTCGGTTTTCATTAAAAAAACAAACTACTTATACTTGTTGTAGCTGGTGAAACATATGTAGCAGAAAAATGCACAATGAGTGACGCATAATCGCAGTGCGGCCAGAAGCGTTTCATGAAATAATTGTTGGAAAATAATCCGGTCCTTAAAATACACCCGGATAAAAGGGCAGTCATAAAAACAAAGTCACTACAGCTATCGAGCACCAATCACTGTAGTACCATCAAAATCTAAGCGGTCACATAGTTCACTTCCATGGCCTCCCATAATTTGGGAACTTCTAATTTGTCAATCATTTTTTTTACGGCATGTTGAGGTATGCGCTCTTGCCTATGTCTATTTTGGGCCAGTAGTTTTTGATACGGGGTTTCTATGTAAACAACTTTAACGTAAAGTTTGTAAGGTTCAAATAAGTCAATGAGTTGTTCACGCATCTGCACGGTGATATTTGTCGCATTCCAAATAAAAGACACCCTGTTTGGGAGGTATTGTTTTTTCAGTTCTTTTGCCGCCTGAATAATACGACCATTGCCCTTCGTATCCCCGTATGAACTTTTTGCTTTTCGTCTCATATCATCCAAAGAAACAAAAGCCATAGAAGGATGATTTTTTTTGATGTAAAAATCCTTGCCATTTCGTGCAATCCCCGACAGGATGATCACCTTTGTTTTGGTATCATAAAATGTTTCAAAATCGGGATGCCTGTCCCCTTTTCTGAAGTATTGAAACCTTGATAAACTACTGGCAAAAACTTTGGAATGACCCCAGCAGCTATATTCAATGGCCAGCTCTATAAACAATTCAATCTTATAGAGTAATTCGTTTGCATTGCTGCAGATTCTTCCAAGCACATCTGCTTTTGCCGAAATTGCCAGCCATTTTATATTCACTTCCAAACTTGCTTTTAACAGTGCCTGAACAGGATTTGGCTTTTCAAAAACCCACAAGGGCAATCCATGATACCGCACCATTCCGGCAACCTGCTCTCTGATTTCAAAGGGGGCTGAAAAATCCCGGTATAAAATTCTTCTGACTGTGATGGCTCCTTTTTTTGCATGCCCTGCAGCCTGAGTAAATCTGAATCGAAAGCCATCAAATTGATACCATCGGTGTAATGAAATATCTGAATAAATACCAATTACCTCAAAATTATTTACAAAGATGAAACGGAAAAGTATTCTAACTATAGGTACAAATTAAAGAATAGTGTTGCTAATCCAGCTGAATTAAATGAGTTCGATCTGGGTAGTTTCATTTTTCTTTCATGATCTGCAAAAAAATGTAGGAGCAATAGAACTATCCAAGCGGGTAAGGTAAACTGGGTTGTGCTACACTACGGTGTGGCTGGTGGCCAAGTAAGGGTTGAAAATTATAATCCCTTGTAAAAAACACGGTTGTAGTTTGTGCATGTGGTCCAAGCGGAGCAAACCCGGTAAAGTCAGCCTGTATAAAACCAGCATTCCGTAAAATTTCTGCTGATTTTAGGCATCGGTCAGAATTGTCAAGGATAATAATACCACCTGGTTTTACTTTTGCAATTGCCTTTTCACAGCAGGCAGTGCGGGTAAGCGGCAAACCATCCACCACAATAATATCAAATAGTTGTTCATAAGCAGTTATTTTACCAGAATAATCTTCAATATCCCTTGAAGCAGGTACCAGGGTGCAATTACCAGGTATTTCTGCGGTTATTTTTTCAATCCATTTTAAATTACTTTCTACGGAGATCACGCTACTGGTGCGACCTCCCCAATACAAAGTAGAGTATCCACATCCATATTCAAAAACCGTTTTGTCTTTCAGGTTTAACTGCGAAAGAAAATCAATTGCTGGATAACTAAACCATGGAATGGGTTGGCCATTTCTGTCAACACATCGCCTCATACGCAAAGATTTGAGCCATGCATAATCTTTTAGTATATGCCGGATCAACTGTAGGGTGATATGGAAATTATATTTAACAGTTTTTACCTGTTTTGGAATAAGATATTTTTTTAAAAATTTACCTACTTTCATTTGTGTTCAAAATTTTGACTATAAAGATCAATTAAAATGAATATACAAATTTTTATTACACTCAATCATAAATAAAAAGGTTTCAGGGCAAGAAAGGCAGGTAAAGGCCAAATGCATCTCTGCCAAAACTAGCAATTAAACTTTCTAATACAGTGATGGGCATCTCGGGATTTTTAGAATCCTCTATTAAGCCAAATTCCCGATCGATAAAAATGGATTCAATTTCAAATGGAGTATACTGCAGATCTACAGTATATAGGCTGGAGCCACCAACTAACAGCGTTTGAAATTGCACGGGTAGGTTATCTACAAATTGTTTTTTGCAGTGATTACTTATATTATCTTGAATGTGTTTTGTAAAAAATTCTTTTTCCTGCTGAAACATTTTCATAGACGTATATTTTTTTTATCATTAATTTTCCTTGATTTCCGTTTTTATAAATTGTTCCAACTCCTTCTTATCTGGTAATGCCACCAGGTATTTTGCTGCAAATTCCCTATCATTTAAAACTGAGAGACCTTCATAGTGCATTTCCGAAATATTCAATTTGAGATTTGCCAAATCCCGAATGGTGGTTTTAATACTAACTATGAACTGCCCGATAGCATTATAATCACTCTTTTTACTCAATGTTTTTTTATAGCATTGCCAGATCTAGTGATTTCTTTCATCATTCCGTAAATCCTTTTTTTAATTGTTTCAACAACAGCACATTATCTTCCATTGTATTTTGAAAATACCCTATCATGATAGCAGCCATTTTACTGTTGGGGATATCATCCGTATTTGTATTTAATATTCTTTCAATCCTGGCAAAGAGTTTTTCATTCCGCCTTGCTATTTTACTCATTTCTCTACCCATTACTCTTGCTGCGATATGCTTCAGTTCCGCGTTTTCATCAGCAAACAAATCGCTATGGTTGTCCCAAATTTCATTGTCGTACATATTAAAGAAGTGGTTTATTATGTCGCTGATGTCGTTTATATCATCCCTTCTTTTTTCCGGCCTATCGTCCCAAGCAATCATTTTTAATAACACAATACCCGGCAGGGTACAAAACTTAAACTGGTGCATCCCTTCCAAATCTAATTCTGGTAAGCCTTCTTCGTATACTTCTGTAAATCCCTGCAGGCTTATATTCGTTAATCCTAATCCGCTTGTTGTTACTTTGCCATCTTCATCTTCGATAGCTCCAAAGGGCAATAAATCTACTTCGGTTTTATCTTTCCATATTAATACAAATGCATTGCCCTTAAATGGATGGAAGCCTTCTATTTCTATCAGATAAGCTTTTAATGCTTCATAAATGCCTTTATCATTTATCAATACTGCAAAATCAATATCGCCTGTTGTACGCCTGGGTGCAATTTTATTTATCCCACTCATCCATACATCCCTTGCCACAGCACCCACCAGTTAAAAGTCGATACCAAATTTTTTAAAGCCACGTTCCAGCGCTGAAAGCATTTCAGTTATTTCAGGCTGTTGCCTTAATTGTTCATAATTTATTTTGTAAGAACTCATCGTAAATCTTTTGTGCTGTTTCTGTACATCTCCTGTCTCCTTTGTTCATTAAATCTGTATATACCAGTAATGGCGGGACTACGTTATCATTCACTTCAGCATACTGCCAGAATTTTTGATAGGCTTGCACATTGCCTTTGTCATCTGGAATGAGCCTGTAATTTTTTATCAGATCGCTCCTTGTTTCTGTGGTGTATAAAGTCAGTTCAGCCGGACGCAGATAGTTGGTAAATAGATCACCGGCAGGCTCGCCTCCCCACCAAGTCTTACCATGTTGTAAAGGGATGTTTTTCCAGTTTGTAAAATCCTCATCTTTTAAAAACCGGAATGTCCCCATTTTAATAGTCGGCTTTAACCGCAAATCATAAGCGACAACCCATTTGTTAAGCAGTTCTTTTTTGTTGTTCAGTTTATATTCATTCTTTGCCAAGGAGAGTAAGAATCCGTCTTGTTTTAAGCCTCTAATAATATTTGTTATGTTGCCAATACCTGTACCTGTGTGTTCTGCGATCTGGCGGTAAGGAGTGTTGATCCATGTATCGTCTGTCAGGAACAAGAAAACCACTTTTAAGCCTGTTTTTGTAAATGCTCTGCTGCCTGTTTTTTCATCCGTTTCTAGTGGCTTGTTGGTATCAATCCATATGGTAGTGTCGTTTTTTTTTAGAAATATGTTACCGTTTGCTTCGAGGTAGGCAATATTTATATGCCTAAGTTCTTCCTTGATTTTCGGAAACAGGCGAGTTGCCACCACCATTAGTGGGTTATAGTTCTTGTTAAATGCAGTTATCTGCTGTAATTGATGGTTCCGCAATTCGTTTTTAATTTCTACGTAATACCTGACTGGTTGATTATTTATATTCAATATAACCATTCCATCCGTTTCGCCATGGTGAGATGGTTCCCACTTGCCCTTAATTTGAGCATTCTTCTGAAGGTTTTCCAAAGCCATGTGTATAATTTCCTGCTTGTTCATGTTCAATTATTTTTTTTGTTCACGAAAACGTGAACGATTATTATTTGTGAACGAATTTATTCAATTATTTTCGATTTACACTCATTCATAGCTAGAAAATACTGTATGCCCTTGCTATTAAATTCAAATTTAAGAGCTGCCGCAGGGTTTTAAATCCTGAATAATATCCTTTTTTTTCCTTTAAATCCTGTCAATATTTGTCGTTTGGCGGAATACCCGTCACCCACATAACAGGCACAATTTTTAAATCAGTATAAAGCTTAATTGAATTGTAGTTGTACGCAATACGTGCAAACAAGGGAGTGGGCTTTTTAATTTTCTTTATCTTGGGATAGAATGTAACCTGCATGTAATTTGTAGTTGTCCCAAAAGATAGAGAGGCGCAAATAAGGGGACAAATAAAGTTTGTTTGCTTTAGTCTAAACTTGTGTTCCTTGACCCAACCAAGGATGATACAAATCAATACCAGTAGGTGTTTTAATATAAATTGGAGGAAATAAAAAAAGCCCCAATAAAGGAGCTGTGTACTCGGGATGGGAGTTGAACCCACACTCGCCTTACAGCGAATCCCGATATTAAAATCGGGACGTGACTACCGGCTCCACCTCATGTTTTTCCGATCAAATACTCAATGTATTTTCTACTTTTCTTTTTTTTAATGGCAAGTTCCCGACCTGCTGCCTCCGCCCGTGTTGAGTATTGCTCAATATATACCATCTCCCATGGTACATACGGTTTGGTAGATGGAACTCCTTTTGCATTATGCTTTGCTAAACGGGCGGTACGGCCTTCACAATGACCAACATAATAGCGGTTGAATGATGCAGAGTATAATATGTAGGTATAGTAAATCATATCAATCGCATAAAAAAAGCCTGTTATTAATAACAGGCTTTTAAACGTACTCGGGATGGGAGTTGAACCCACACTCGCCTTACAGCGAA
>JBBQQP010000188.1:0-6817 GCA_038215675.1 Chitinophagales bacterium
CCGATAATAAGTTTTACGTTTATACAAATATCAACCAGAAACCGGTTATCTTAAACCGCATTTTTATAAAAATAAATGGCGGTTCATTTTGGTCACCAAATGTGGAGTATGTTGAAATTTCCGGGATAGATCCCAATACCCGTTCGACGGTAAAAGAAAGATTAAAAATTTAGTGACCCTGGATTAAAATTGAGCAAGATGAAAAAAAATTATGTATCCAATTCAGAAGAGTCGATCAGGTTGTTTAAAAACGGGCTTTTTGATAGTCTTTCAAAAGTGCATTTTTCGGTTCCTCGTTATATTTTCGTACCCATCATTGGCGTGTTTTGCTACCTGGCATTTAGCAATGGCATGGGCATCGGTAACTTTGCGCTTTACTTTCTTGTTGGTTTGTTAATATGGACAATCACCGAATATTTTTTACACCGGTTTATTTTTCATTATCACCCAACTTCTGAGTTTGGCAAACAACTTCATTTTATTTTTCATGGGGTACACCACGATTACCCAAGAGATAAAAAAAGATTGGTAATGCCCCCATCAGCCAGCATACCGTTGGCAACTGCATTTTACTTTTTATTTTCTTTAATACTAAATTCCACCTTTTTGTTTGCATTTTTTGCAGGATTTTTATTGGGCTACCTCGTATATGATATGATGCATTATGCCATGCACCACCACAATTTTAAAAATCCCGTTTTAAAGAAGATTAAGCAGCACCACATGCTGCATCACTACCAGGATTCTACAAAAGGATATGGTGTAAGCTCTTCATTATGGGATAATATTTTAAAATCGGGTTTCAGAAGGCAAACGAACGAAAGTTGATGAACAAAGAAAAAGTGGATTTATTTTCCCGCAGAAGTATTTTAATTGCGGCCTTGTTGTCTATTGCTTACATGCTGCTCTCCTATCTTTTAATTCCTTTTAAAACAGACCAGCTGTTTTTAATTGCGATCTTCAATATTTGTTTTTTTTTGTCTCCAGTAGCCCGCAAATTCATTATCGGATTTTCAATATTTATGGTTTATTGGATATTGTTTGACTACATGAAAGCATTCCCTAATTATAGTTTTAACAGCGTTCACATCCAGGATCTTTACAATGCTGAAAAAACAATCTTTGGCAGCCTTCGTAATGGAGTAATACTTACGCCCAACGAATATTGGTTACAAAATGGCAGCACTCAACTGGATATACTTTCCGGTATTTTTTATTTATGCTGGATACCAGTACCGCTTTCATTTGCATCCTTTCTGTTTTTTAAAAACAAAAATCTGTTTTTACACTTCGCCCTTACGTTCGTGTTGGTTAACATGATTGGCTTTGTTATTTATTACCTATATCCGGCGGCACCACCATGGTACTATCAATTGAATGGCAACCATTTCATTGCCGGTACGTTAGGCAATACTGCTGGCCTTTATAAATTCGACGACTATTTTAATGCTGGCATATTCCAAAGCATTTACGAAAAGAGTTCCAATGTGTTTGCAGCAATGCCTTCATTACACTCCTCCTATCCGGTAATTGTTTGCTATTACGGTTTTAAACAAAAGGCTGGCTGGATGATGAACCTTGTATTTGGAATCGTTGCTGTAGGAATATGGTTTGCAGCAATTTATACCAGTCATCATTACGTGTTGGATGTATTGGCCGGGATAGCCAGTGCGCTTGCAGGTATATTTATTTTTGACAAAATACTATTGCCCAATAAAGGATTTAATAAGTTTTTGAGTTTTTATAAAGCAAATATTTAGTAACAGAATCCAATATCCCACAAGGGAACTGTGCCTACACAAATGATAACAGTCATTCAAAGACTATTTTATATCCCATCTACCGGGCGCCAAAAGTTAACAGAAAAAATTGCCGCTTCTATAACAGTCTTGTTTCATTTTGTGCAATTATCCACCAGCAAAATCTTGAACATTAAAAAACCCGGTCACAATAGTGAACCGGGTAATTTTACGATTGCTTGCCAGCTATTTAATACTGTTATAGCCATTGTAAATGATAGCCATAAATGCAGTATCGAATTAATTATCTGAGGAACAACATTTCTCTATATTTAGGTAATGTCCAGTAAGCATCATCCACTAACAATTCTAACTTATCTACGTGGTAACGTATATCATCGAAATGCTTTCCTTTGATATCATCACAATAGGCAATTGCTTTCTCCCTGGTATCTGCTATTTTGTTAGCCTTCTTTCTTGCCTCAATCATTTCCCGCACACCAGTACTCATAGAGTTGATGTGAGTGCTGATTTCTTCTAAGATACTCATCTGGTTGGTGTAAGCTGCAGGTGTTAAACCAGCTGCTTTTAAACCATTGATATTTTCGATCAATACGTTCTGGTACTTTACTGCGGATGGTAAAATCACCGATGTTGCCAGCTCTCCCATTGTTCTGGCTTCTATCTGTACCTTTTTGATATAGGCCTCCAACATAATCTCATGCCGGGCTTCCAGCTCTGCATGGGTATAAATATCGTTGGCTTGAAACAGGGTTTTAGCAAGGTCAGTTACATAGGCATCCAAAGCAAGCGGCGTAGTCTTCACGTTTGGAAGTCCTCTTTTCTCAGCTTCATTTGCCCACTCTTCGCTATAGCCATCCCCTTCAAATAAAACGGATTTGCTTTCTACAATGTATCGCTGGATTACATGCATGATAGCAATTTCCTTCTTATCCCCTTTTTCAATAAATGCATCTACATCTTTTTTAAACTGCTTCAATGTCTGAGCAACAATGGTGTTCAACACGGTCATGTTAATGGCACAGTTTGCAGCAGAACCTACTGCACGAAACTCAAATTTGTTACCGGTAAATGCAAATGGAGACGTACGGTTTCTGTCGGTATTATCCAACATCAATTCCGGAATGGTCTTATGAATATCCAGTTTTAACATGGCTTCGTCCTGCTCATCAAACTTACCACCCACACGGGTTTCAACCTGGTTCAATACCTCGGTAAGGTATTTACCGATAAAAATTGAAATGATCGCGGGAGGAGCTTCGTTTGCGCCTAAACGGTGATCGTTGCCAGCACTTGCAATGGATGCTCTTAATAACCCTGCGTAATCATGAACCGCTTTTATGGTGTTCACAAAGAAGGTTAAAAACATCAAATTAGTTTTTGGGGTTTTGCCCGGTGCTAATAAGTTTACGCCAGTGTCCGTTGCAATACTCCAGTTGTTGTGTTTACCGCTTCCGTTGATGCCGGCAAATGGTTTTTCGTGCAACAATACCATCAGTCCGTGACGCTTGGCTACCCTCGTCATCACATCCATTAGTAAAGTGTTGTGGTCTACTGCAAGATTTGCTTCTTCAAAAATTGGCGCATTTTCAAACTGAGAAGGTGCAACCTCGTTGTGACGGGTGCGTAATGGAATACCCAGCTTATAGGCTTCCGCTTCGTAATCTCTCATGAAAGCGTAGATCCTCTCCGGAATTGCTCCAAAATAATGGTCTTCCAATTGTTGTCCTTTTGCAGGTGCATGACCAAACACGGTACGACCAGTCATAATTATATCCGGACGGGCATTTGCCATTGCGGCATCAATTACAAAATATTCCTGCTCCCATCCAAGGGTTGCGGTTACTTTGGTTACATTTTTATCAAAATATTGAGCTACATCAACCGCAGCTTTATCTAAAGCAACCAATGCTTTGATTAAGGGTGTTTTTGCATCCAGTGACTCACCTGTGTATGAAACAAAGATGGTAGGCACACAAAGTGTTTTACCATTTCCTATTTCCATAATAAATGCCGGAGAAGAAGGATCCCATGCAGTATAACCACGAGCCTCAAAAGTTGCTCTTAACCCGCCTGACGGGAAAGAAGAAGCATCTGGTTCCTGCTGGATTAAAGCACCACCCTCAAATTCTTCAATTGGTGTACCATCACCTTTTAAGGTAAAAAATGAATCATGCTTTTCTGCAGATTGATCTGTTAAAGGTTGAAACCAGTGTGTAAAATGGGTAACACCTTTGCTTTCAGCCCAGGCTCTTAAACCGTTTGCAATCTGGTTGCCCATATTGCGATCTATTTTTTTACCCCCCCTGATAGAGGATACTAAACTTTTATAAGCCTCATCACTTAAAAACTGCCGGGCAGTTTTAAGAGTAAACACATTTTCACCAAAAATTGCGGTAATTTTTACAGAGGCTTTAACATTAACTTCCGGATTAGATCGTAAGTTTTCAATTGCTTTGAAACGTAATGATTGCATTGCTTTTTGTGTTTTAGAGCCACAAAATACGATAAAAAAATTCCTAAATCATGTTTTATTAAAATTATTTCTATTTTTTTGATCGATTTATTGAATATTTTAAATATTACTATTTTTTTTAACTCATCTAAAAAGGTTTCTTATTTTTAGGTGTCTAACGCTAAGAGGCTATCAAAATCGGCCACCAAAAACAATTTTTTATGGTGGACAATGAAACATTGTATTCGTTGGTATCTAAACTGCAGGCATCTCAAAGAAGTACTTTTCAATACCAGCACCGACAACTCATTTACCTGCTTTTGAATACCCTGAATAGAATTTTAAAATATTTTTTTCGACCCTTTGTTTAAATATTTTTATGGCCTTTTTTACATTCAGTGAACATCCAATAACAAGTTCTTTCATTTCCATCTAAAATATTCCGTAACAGGGCACCCCCTGTTTTGAGCGAAAATTCAAAACACCCTTAAGCAAACAGGCACTTAAAAGTTACACCAATCTTCAATTCAATAGTTAGGTAGAATGCTTGCTAACTGCCAGAAAGAAAGTAGATTTTTTAATTCACCTTCCCATCAGAAAAAAACGGGCTACAATTAACTCGGCTCAAAGTTTTTTTGCTGATGACCAACAGTTTTAGCAGGAAACGAATCTGAGCGGCAGCCTTTAGGTCTCATCCGTCTTTGCTTTAAACCAATTTAAATCAAAATAATAAATATTGAGATGGACTTAAAAAAAGGAATACAGGTTGTACTTTCGCACTTTGTTATACAATTATGGAAATAACCGTTACAACCGCAGAACAACTTCGGCTTACTGCAGAAGAATTTAAAATGATACAGCAAAAGATTGGGCGCATCCCCAACTTTACAGAACTATGTTGCTTTAGTGCCATGTGGAGTGAGCACTGTAGTTACAAGAACTCAATTAAGTGGCTTAAAACTTTGCCAAGAGATGGAAAGAAAATGCTTGTAAAAGCAGGTGAAGAAAATGCTGGTCTAATGGATATCGGTGACGGATACGGAGTAGTATTTAAAATTGAAAGTCATAACCACCCCAGTGCAATTGAACCATTCCAGGGCGCTGCAACCGGTGTTGGTGGAATTCACCGGGATATCTTTACCATGGGGGCAAGACCGATTGCGTCTTTAAATTCATTGCGTTTTGGTAATTTAACTGAAAGCAAAACCCAACATTTACTAGCAGGTGTGGTACATGGCATTGGTCATTACGGCAACTGTTTTGGTGTGCCTACTGTAGGTGGAGAAATTTATTTTGAAAGTTGTTATCATACCAATCCATTGGTAAATGCCATGAGTGTAGGCATCTTAAAAAATGGCGATACGATTTCTGCAACTGCAGAAGGAGCAGGCAATACTGTTTTTTTTGTAGGCAGTGCGACAGGCAAAGATGGCATCGGTGGGGCATCTTTTGCGTCTGCAAACATTACAGCAGATAGCGCAGTAGATTTACCTGCAGTGCAGGTAGGCGATCCATTTCAGGAAAAGAAATTATTGGAAGCATGCCTTGAAGTGATTAAAACCGGAGCCATTGTTGGTATGCAGGATATGGGAGCGGCTGGTATTATTTGTTCTACTGCGGAGATGAGTGCAAAAGGCAATTCAGGAATGAGGATTGATCTTGATAAAGTACCAATGCGTCAACAAAATATGAAGGCATGGGAACTATTGTTGAGCGAAAGCCAGGAAAGAATGTTAATGGTAGTTGAAAAGGGAAGAGAAGCAGACGTAATAAAAGTATTTGCAAAATGGGATTTGCCTTGCAGTGAAATCGGTTTGGTTACAGACGGTGGTGTGCTGGATTTTTACATGGATGGAGTATTGGAAGCATCGTTACCTGCTATTGAATTGGTATTGGGCGGTGGCGCTCCACAATATGAAAGGGAATATACAAGACCTCAATACCTGGATCAAATTGAAGCCTTCAATGCGGATACGATTAAAACACCAGAAGATTTAAAATCAGTTGCATCGCAATTGATACAAATACCAAACATTGCAAGTAAGCGCTGGATCTATACCCAATACGACAGCATGGTAGGTGCCGGTTCAGCCAGTACCAATGAACCAAGTGATGCCGCCATCGTGATTGCAAAGCCTACCAATAAAGGATTGGCATTAACAACAGATTGTAACAGCCGCTATGTATTTGCAGATCCATACAAAGGTGCAATGATTGCTGTGGCCGAGGCTGCAAGAAATATTGTTTGTAGCGGAGGTGAGCCATTGGGTGTTACCAATTGTCTCAACTTTGGCAATCCATATAACCCCGAAGTTTATTACCAGTTTGTAAATGCAATCAAAGGAATGGGTGAAGCATGTATAAAATTTGATACCCCTGTCACCGGTGGTAATGTAAGTTTTTACAACCAGTCGCCAGACGGTCCGGTTTACCCTACACCTACCATTGGAATGGTTGGTTTGCTGGATAATGTAGATCAAAAAATGACGATGGATTTCAAGAAGGCCGGAGATCTTCTCTATTTGGTTGGACAAAGCTATAATGATATCAACTCATCTGAATACCTGCACAAAATTCACGGTGTAGAATTTAGTCCGGCACC
>JBBQQP010000189.1:0-6807 GCA_038215675.1 Chitinophagales bacterium
TTACAAACTTCGTTGGTTTGAACGATTTACGGAACATGCCGAAACTTTGCTGGCTTCGGGCAAGCCCGTAATTCTTACCGGCGATTACAATGTAATGCCGACAGAACTGGATGTGTACAAGCCTGAGCGTTGGGTAGAAGATGCCTTGTTTAGACCCGAGACCCGTGCTGCTTTCAAAACCCTGGTGGACCAGGGCTGGACAGATGCCATTCGAACACTTTATCCAACTGAAACCATTTACACTTTTTGGGACTATTTCCGAAATGCTTATGGCCGCAACGCAGGCCTGCGGATTGATCATTTTTTGCTCAGTCCAGATCTGGCTAAACACCTTAGTGCAGCAGGCGTAGACCGCATGGTACGTGGATGGGAAAAAACCAGCGATCATGCGCCGGTGTGGATTGAAATATAGGACATCCGTTATTTAAAGTGAAAACTAACAGGGGATCTTACTGAATTATGCAAGATTTAAAAAGTACAAAAAAATCCGTTGTTAATATCAATTACAACAGTAATCAATATTAACAACGAACCAATCATCTTAAAAAAAATAAAACTAAAAGCTGCCATTTAGAAGCCTTCTGCAATTGGATAAATAATTAATGCGCCTAATGGTAACCACAGCCAATCTCACAACGTGGCTGAGAACTCTTTTAGCATCATGTGTCTAAAGATCTTTGCCATTTCAGCTAAAACATTTTGCCCGCAGCCGCATCTGTTTAAATTTCTTTTGGAAGGCAAACATTCCACCAGTAAGACTGATAGTTTTAAGATATTCCTTCTTTTCAGTTATAGATTTTTTATCAGATTTTTTTAAAATCCATTCCAATTAAAATCCGATTCATTTTACTTCTCCCACCAAACTTTTGTATTGATATTATCCGGGCCCATCGATTCAACGGCAGCCTTGTAGTTATTGGGGTTGTTAGTTCTAACAGGAATGGGATAATAAAAACGCACCGGCATTACTTTATTATTAACCATCCCATCTGCTGCCGGCAACACCGGAAAACCGGTGCGGCGGTATTCAAACCATTGCTGGTAATCTACAAAATACAACGCATAATATTTTTGCAACATAATGCGATCGAATTTGCCATTGTAAGCCGCACTGGTATTGGTGAAATAATTGGTTGGCATTACTACTCCCCATTGCTCGATAGCAGCCTTTACGCCTCTCTCATAAGCGGCTTTTGCTTCAACTGCATTTCCTGTACGCCATTCCACTTCCGATCTTATAAATTCTACTTCTGCGTAATTCATCACTATACAAATCATAGGAGCAGTTACCAGAGCTATATTCAGGTTAGAAGGCGTGTAAGTAAACTGAGACTCACTGCCGGCATATCCGCTGGGGATTCCTTTGTAAGCAGGGCCACCGGTATTCTTTGCAGTTGTGGCAAACCTGGGTAAACGGGGATCATTCAAGGCAGTAAGACTATCCAGGAAAAATTTACCGGATGCCCGAAAGGTAGTGAAATCGATTGCTCTGCCCCAGGGCGATACCATTGGCGTGATGCCGGATAATTGTATTACGCCGGCCTCTGCATTGTTTACAAATACGGGATACTTTGTTGGATTGCTGATCATCGCCCGCAATTGATCCATCGAATTCATTTCCGTCCTTTTATTAACCCGCAGTAACAGGCGCATGCGCAATGAATTGGTGAATTTTTTCCAACGGGTAACATTATTTGCGAACAGGATATCTGTGCCAAACGACATTGCCTTAGCAGTGTTGTATAAATTATTGGCCGAGTCAAGATCGCTCAGCAATTTTGTGTACACTTGTTGCTGGGTATTAAATTTTGGTTTTAATATTCCTGAATCGGCCCTGGAAGCTTCATCCATCGGAACATCACCAAAACAATCCGTATGATTACTATAGATCCAGGCATTCATCGTAAGCGCTATGGCCTGGTAATTTACATCTCCGGCCTTCACTGAAGCGGCGTACATTTCCTTGATATTATTCAGCCATTTGTAGCTGTTATTCCAACTGCCATTTCCAATATTTTCTGACAGATCGTAGCGATGCACTCCGCCCGACACACTGGGAAAAGGCAATGACACTTGCATTAAATTTGAAGTAATGTCGTCGTATTGACGCATGTTGTAACCAGCCATGCCATAGATGGCTGGGTTCAATAACGTACCCGGGCTTATCTCGTCAATCCTGTTTGGATCGGTATTGATATCTGCAAAATTTTTGGTACACGAAATAGTGAAACAACTGATAAGAAAAAAGAATGCCGGTAATATTTTATGTTTGTTCATGTTGATTGTATGATTGATTGAATTAACTGTAATGGAAATAATTAAAATTTTACGGTGATGTTTACACCCATGGTTCTGGTAGAAGGTAACTGCCCCATTTCTACACCAGGCAATAAGGTAGAACCGTTTAATGCGGCAGTCTCCGGATCAAACATCGGGAAGCTGGTCAGCATCAGCAAGTCTCTTCCGTACAAAGCAAATGTTACCTGTTTTAAAAATGATTTACCCAATACATTTTTAGGTAATGCATATTCAATCCTTACTTCTCTCAACTTTAAAAAAGAGGCATCAAAAGTGTTGGACTCTACATTCGCCCTGCGATAATAATCTGCGTAGTATTCAACCGGCAGTACTTTTTTAGTATTGGGTACATACTTACCGGATGTAGCATCCAGCACAACCCCATCGCCAATGATAAAGTTTTCTTCCCTGCCACGAAGCGTGTGTTTCAACTTACCCTGCTCTGTCATTTTATGATGCGTTTGTGAATAAATACTACCACCATATTGTCCATCAATTAAGAAACTAAAACGGAAGGCTTTGTAAGAAAATTCATTTTGTAAACCACCTTTCCAATCAGCATATGCCCTGCCGACAAATTGAATTTCTGCAGGTCTGGCAGGCAACCCGGCTGCGGTATAAATAATCTGTCCTTCAGGCGAACGAAGAAATCCGAAGCCGTAGATATCGCCCGTTGTTCCCCCTACCCTTGCCTGTATAGTTGCATTGCCGCCATAACCAATATCCTGCCGGTCGCTTAAACCCTCGGCCAATTCCAGCACCTTGTTATTATTCTTTGCCCAGGTAGCCGTAGTGTTCCATTTAAAATTTTTACTGGTGATGATATTGCCGGTAACAATTAGCTCAATACCACGGTTGCGGACAGCACCTGCATTTAACACAGCACGGCTGTAGCCTGTAGTTGGATCAAGTGGCACATCCAGTATCTGGTTACGGGTAGTATTGTTATACACAGTAACGTCAATACCAAGCCGCCTGTTGAAAAATTTCAGATCAATACCTGCTTCATAACTGGTAGAAATCTCCGGCTTCAGATTGGCATTGAACAATTTGGTATCCACTGAACCCGATCCTGCAAACTCGCTGGTACCATAATATTTGCTGGTTTGATAGGGCCTGGTATCGTTACCGGCCTGTGCAGCCGACAACCTGAATTTAGCAAAAGAAATGGCCCGTGGTAAAACGAAAATATCACTTAAGATTAAACTGGTATTAACCGAAGGATAAAAGAAGGAATTGCTTTTAACAGGTAATGTACTCGACCAGTCGTTGCGTGCAGTAAAATCAATAAAATATTTGTTTTTGTATCCAAAAGAAGCAGTGCCATACACACTATGCACTTCCCTGTTGGCATCGGTAATGGTGGTAACCGGTAAGCCGGAACCATTGGCCAGTTTAAATACGCCGGGCACTACCAGTCCTTCAACGCTGGCGTCTATGCGCTGGTATTTGTGCACCAGCAAGTTACCACCTGCAGATGCCCCGATGGTGAAATCTTCCCCGAATTTATCATGGTACGAAAGCAAGGCATCCGTGTTCATTTCGTAATCAAATATCTGCTGCTGTCTGTAAAACCCTTTTAAGTAATTGGCCGTGCTGTATGGGCGACGTTGCTCCCGGTCTTCATTGCTCATCGAGATGCCACTGCGTACCATCAAATCAAACTTTTTCGAAACTTCATAGTTGGCAGATAAAGTACCCACTACTGCATTGCTTGCTATGGCATTGGTCATTTCTTTCGCAATCAAAAACGGGTTATCTATAAACGAACTAAAAGGATGTACCTGGTCGATCTGATCCAGTCCTTTTTTCCAGTAATCTCTGTACCAGTTTAAATCCACGTTGGGATTTTGGAAAATCATGAAGTAAGCGATGGACTGGTTATTATAACCCGTAGCAGGCAGGTTGTCACTTGTTTTGTTGGTATAGTTAAACTTGGAAGTAATTTTTAAGCGATCGCTTAATTTGTAGTTTACACTCACTTGCGCTGTAATGCGCTCATAGCCGGTATTGGGCATGATCCATTCATTTTTTGAATGCGTAACAGATGCCCTGGCAGAACCTTTTTCGTTGCCGCCCTCCAAAGAAATATTGTTGGTGATGGTAGAACCGGTGCGCCAGAAATCTTTGATATTGTTTTGCTGCGGTGCCCAAAGCGTGCGCTCTTTCCCCTGACCTTGTAATAGCGGATCGTATTGGTAATACATTTGTCCGTTGAATTTAGGACCAAAGGCACTACTTGTTCCGCTGGTACTTCCTCCATCAGCAGATGCGCCGTAGGAATAATATTTTTCACCGGCAGCATTTAGAGCCCTTCCGGTACCCTGGCCATATTCATGTTGGTAATCCGGCCATTTTAACACCGTATTGATGCTGCTATTGTTATTGAAGGTAACGCCAATGCCTTTGCCTTTTTTTGTGATACCCGACTTGGTGGTGATCAGCAAAGCCCCGCCTGCTGCACGGCTTCCATACAATGCAGTGGCGCCCGGTCCTTTTAAAACCGTAATGCTTTCAATATCATCCGGGTTGATATCCGCGATACCATTACCAAAATCAATGGGAACATCATTGCCCGATCCGGCACCGTAGGCATTTTCTACACCAGATGTGGTACCACCGCTGTTCATAGGCACACCATCCAATACAATCAGTGCATTGTTGCCATCCGGGTTAAGCGATGCGTCACCACGCAATGAAATCCTGGTAGAGTTCAAAGGTCCTGAACCGGCAGATAATAAATTTAATCCGGCTACCTTACCACTCAGCGATGCCGCCCAGTTGTTTGAACGGGCATCCAGTAAATTGCCTTCATCTAATTTTTGTACCGAATAGCCCAATGCTCTTTGCTGCCGGGTAATTCCCAGGGCCGTTGTTACGGTCACATTGTCCATGCTTTTGGAATCAGTTTGCAACAATACCAATTTATCCTGCTGGTTTTTACCTGCATTTAATAGTTGCGTGATATGCCCGACCAAACTGAAATACACAGTTGTACCTTCTGGAACATTGATATCATAGGCACCATCTTGTTTACTGAGCATCAACAGCTTTTTGTTGCCATCTGTTATCGTTACACCTGCAACCGGCTGGCGGCTGGATGCATCCTGCACAATACCTGTTAGTCGAATTGATTGAGATTTGGCGCCAGTAGTTTGGGCCACTAATTGATGGGATAAAACAAATCCCGCCAGCATAAAACATACACTGTAAAAAAACTTCATTGATTACTATTTAATGGATGGAAAAAAATATTTAAGCCTTTCTTGTTGAGAAAAATGGTGTGTAAAAAAAATTTAGAACAATGAGTGCAAATAGCTTCATCCATATTGCCAAATTGTTAATTCCATCTAAATAAAATGTAACCGAATTGTTACCTTTTCAATATCATTGGATGAGTGGTATTAATTGATATTTTTTTGTGGAAAATAAAAGCTATAGGTTCTATAGTAGGATAAGGAGTTTAGGCAAGCAATAACCAATAAGGTGGGCAGCATAGCAAAGCGGCGAAGCAAGCTATTACCTATAAGGTCTGCAGCAGGGCAAAGCGGCGAAGCAAGCTGTAACCTATAGGGTCTGCTGCAGGGCAAAGCGGCAAAGCAAGCTATAACCTATAAGGTCTGCAGCAAGGCAAAGCGGCAAAGCAAGCTATAACCTATAAGGTCTGCAGCAGGGCAAAGCGGCAAAGCAAGACCTTATAGGTTTGACAGAATAAAGTAGCCATAAAGAATAAAACCTATAAGTTCTACCGCACCACAAAGCAGACTAGCAAGACCTTATAGGTTAGGATTTAGCAGAATAAAGGGCCGTGGCAAGCTATAACCTATAAGGTCTGAAGCAGGAAAAAGCGGTTTGGCAAGACCTTATAGGTTTTGCAACAGGACAAATCGGCCTGGCAAAACCTTATAAGTTTGCCAAAATAAAGCAGCCAAATAAGCAAAAACCTATAAGGTCTGCACCAGAACAGAGCAGCTCAGCAAGACCTTATAGGTTTAGGTGCACCTGTTTCCAAAGCCCAAAATGGAAAAGGAGTACAAATTGTTTTTTCTAAAAAAATTGCAAAGTTTACTGGATCAGCAAAAAATAAAAACAGCCGATGCAAGTGCCTTAAAAATTACGATAGAAAAGCTGTCTAAAATCCGGTGGAATGTACATGCCAATGCGCCCTTTGGCGGGCCTGCACAAATACTGGAATATTTAGGCAGGTACACACACAAAACAGCTATAACAGCCCATCGTATAAAAGAGATCAGCGGCACCTCTATTACGTTTACCTACAAGGATTATGCAGATGAAAAAAAACAAAAGCAAATGACTTTAAGCCATGAAGAATTTGCCCGAAGATTTGAGCAGCACATTCTGCCAAACCGATTTGTAAAAATCCGGCATGGCGGCTACCTTGCGCACAATGGAAAAAACAAACGCATAGCTGCCATTCACGAGCAATTGAAGCTGCCCAAACCAATGCCTAAAGTAATCATTCCTTTTAGTTTGCAAATGCTGCAACGC
>JBBQQP010000190.1:0-6773 GCA_038215675.1 Chitinophagales bacterium
ATTGACTCCAAGAGCTTTACTTTAAAAAGAGCTAAAAAGCATATATCACACATTGAAGGTGATTCTATATTAGCAAATCAGATTTTAGGTAGTAACGCAGGTTTTCATTACTCTCCAGTCTATCTGAGTAATATAGTACAAACAGAAAATTTTAAGCCAAAAATATTGGGCCAAAAAGTAAAAATTCTAATCGGAAATAGCAATAGTAAAAATAACGATCACCATACTATTTTTGAACATTTAATGAAGTATGAAAATGAAATTGAATACATTTTATGCCCTTTAAGTTACGGACAAGATAATGAATACAAAGAAAGTGTGAAAATTACCGGCAATTTATTATTCGGTAATAAATTTAAAGCCATTGAAGATTTTATGCCCATAACAGAGTACAATAAAATATTGGCCGACATTGATATTGCAGTGTTTAATCATTGGCGACAAGAAGCAATGGGGGTAACATTGTCATTATTGGCATTAGGTAAAATCGTTTATGTAAATCCAAATACAACCTCTTATGAATCATTAACCCAGAGAGGCTTTAAAATATATGAAAATAATTTATTATTTACTGAAGGACCAACAGTACAAAGGGACGTATTTGAGAATAAACAACTTCTCGAAAAGTATTATTCAAAGGAAGTCCTTTTAGATTCTTTGAAAAAATTAAAAATATAATCATGAATCTCACACTCATCGCCGGTGCCCGCCCCAACTTTATGAAAATAGCGCCCATTATACATGCTATTGAAAAGATAAAGGATAAAGAACACAGTATAAAGTACAGGCTTGTACACACTGGTCAACATTACGATCAAAAAATGAGCGACACCTTTTTTAAGGAGCTCAATATACCGGCACCCGATGCCAATTTGGGTTGCGGTGGTGGCACACAAGCCGAACAAACTGCGGCCATTATGGTGGCTTTTGAAAAAGAGTTGCTGGCCAATCCAACTGATTTGGTGATGGTTGTAGGTGATGTAACCAGCACCATGGCATGCAGTATTGTGGCTAAAAAGCTAAACACCAAAGTTGCACACGTGGAAGCCGGTATCCGTTCATGGGATTTAGCCATGCCTGAAGAGATCAACCGCATGGTAACCGACGCTTTGGCCGATTATTTTTTCACTACTACCGAACTTGCAAACCAAAACTTACGAACACTTGGCGTCCCTGATAAAAAAATATTTTTTGTCGGTAATGTGATGATTGATACCCTGCTGGCCAATAAACACCGGTTCGCAAAACCGGTAGTTTTTGAGAGCTTGGCGTTGAAAGAAAAAAGATATATCATGTTAACGCTACACCGTCCTGCAAATGTGGATGAATCGGAAAAGTTAAAAGCTTTAATGTTCGAAATTACTACCAATGTACGTGGATTGCCGGTAATCTTCCCAATCCACCCAAGGACTGCAAAGATTTTTTCGGAACTCGGAATAAAAGATGAAAATTTGTTTATTGTTGACCCCATGAGTTATCTCGAATTTAACTATTTAGTTATGCACTCTAAAGCGGTTATTACCGATTCAGGTGGTATAACTGAAGAAACCACTGTAATGGGAGTGCCCTGTATTACATTAAGAGATAATACTGAGCGCCCTGAAACCATTACCATTGGTACTAACGAACTAATCGGGACAAACCCGAATGCTATAAAACCAGCATTGGATAAATTGTTTGCCGGTGATTGGAAAAAAGGAGGGATACCTGTATTATGGGATGGGAATGCGGCAGAAAGAATAGTTGATGTTTTAATTAATCTTTAATTATGGCATTATACGATAACAGAAAAAATAGCAAGGCCGGAATTTTCCTTTTCTTTATTCACCCGTTTTTAGCTTTTCTATTGTCTTTAAGCAATTTGAGAAGTAAATCTTCTTTTGTAGTTTTCCTTTTATTTAATATCCTCTTTGGTTATACTTTTATTGCTCAGAATGAATCAGCAGACTCATTTGGATATGTACAGGAATTTAAAGCTGCAAAAAACAGCACTACCAGTAATTATCTGAATGACATAAAAGATTACACTACATTCAATTCAAAAATCAAGGACATTTATGTAATCACATGCAATTACCTTGTTACGAGGGTAACTGATAATTATCATGTTTTACTGGCATTATATGCCATTGTATTTGCTTTTTTTTTCCTGAAATCGTTCCGTTTTTTTGTTGACAGGCCTGAATTGAACCGATCATATATCGTTTATTTAATAGCCTTTTTATTTGTGTTTAGCAATCCAATCAGCAATATAAACGGGGTCAGATTCTACACTGCAGCCTGGTTAGCTGTGTATGTAATTTTCCAGGTAGTTGTTAATAAAAACTATAGATTTCTGATATTGGCGCTGATTACACCACTGATTCATATTTCCTTTCTAAGTTTTATAGCAGTGTTGTTAATATATTTATTTTCAATAAAATATGATAAGTTTTGGGTGGTTCTGTTTGTAATTAGTTTTTTTGTGGGAAATATTGCAGTTGAACTTGTGCAAAACTATAGTGCCCTGATGCCACAAACATTTCAAAATATGGCCTGGTCATATGCAGATGACGTAAATATTCAAAAAAGGCTTGAAAGTATTCAGTTGTTGCCTTTGTATGCAAAAGTTTTAAATAAACTGCCGTATCTTTTTATAAATGCGTTGGTTTTTATATTTATTGCAAAATCAAGAAACATTAAACAGGATAAAAAAGCTTATTCTACTTATTTGTTTTTACTGGCCTGGATGTCATTCTGCAATTTTACATTGCCTATCCCTAGTTTTGGAGGCAGATTTATTGCATTAGGGATTCCGCTTATAATGTATGTGAGTTTAGCAGCTTATAAACAAATACCTTTATTAAAAAACGCACTACTGCTTGCTCCTATTATTTTCAGTTATTCGATATTCCTATGGCTCAGATTTGTTGGTACTATAATAGACATAAATTTACTTTACCAGGTATTTCCATATTTGATTATTAAAAACATTTACGGATGAGCAAGCTAAGTATTCTTATTATTTCAAGGGAAATATTTCCACAATTATCACCTAGGGCATTTCGTACAACTGAATTGGCAAAGGAGCTGGCCCGGCAGGGGCATACTGTTACTTTGTATGCTGTATTAGGGAAATATGATTATTCTGATTTTGAGAAAGAAACGGGGATAAGCGTCCAAAATATAGGGAAAATGTTATTTGCAACAAATAACAGTGACGGGAAATCGCGATATTCACTTATTGACAAAATACTCTTTCATGCTCTTCATCGCTTGATTGAATTTCCAGATATTGAGTTAATGTTTAGGATTCATGGAATTATAAAAAAAGAAAGAAAAAAGAATCTCTTAATCACAATAGCTTTTCCGCATACTATTCATTGGGGGGCTGCATTGGCTAAAAAAACAATTCCTAAAAACAAATATCCGGATATTTGGATTTCAGATTGTGGTGACCCTTATATGGGAGACCCGATTAATAAAAAAAAATATTCTCATTTTAAGTATATTGAAAAATATTGGGGCAGGAAAACTGATTATATAACCATCCCTTTAACTGAAGGTAAAAAAGGATACTACAAGGAATTTTATCCAAAAATAAGAGTGATCCCGCAAGGATTTGATTTTGATACTGTTAAATTAGTTAATTTCTTTATTGAAAATAAAATCCCAACTTTCGCCTATGCCGGTTCGGTTTACCCGGGAAACAGGGATCCAAAGGAATTTTGTAATTTCTTATCTACACTTAATCAAGATTTTAAGTTTGTTGTATACACAAATAATCCTGATTATTATTCTCCATTCAAATTAGTATTGAAGCATAAATTAGAAATATACCCATATATAACTCGCGTACAGCTTCTATTTGAATTAAGTAAAATGGATTTTCTAGTTAATTTAACAAATCCTGACACCATACAATTACCAAGCAAAATTATTGATTATCTGCTAACAAAAAGGCCTATAATGGAGGTAAGTATAGCATTCCCGCAGCACGAAAAAAAGGTATTTCTTCAATTTTTAGATAGAAACTATAATAAAAGATTAACAGGCTATAATGTTGAGGAATTCGACATAAAAAATGTAGCACAAAAGTTCATTAGTCTTTACTATGAAAATAAACAATAGGACAATAAGCATTAAGCAAGTAATTTGCCTGGCCATTTATTATGGTTTATTGTACTATTTACCTGGGAGTGGATTTCCTCTATTCGGCAAGTTCTTTAAAAGCCTCCGGTATCATTGCTGCCGACATATTTTTAAAAAGTGCGGTAAAAATGTTAATGTAGAAAGAGGGGCTTTCTTTGCCAGTGGGTCCGAATTATGCATTGGCGATTTTTCCGGACTCGGTTATCATTGTAATGTACCAGGAAATACTATTATCGGGAAGTATGTTATGATGGCTCCAAACTGTTATATTCTTGGAAGCAATCATAGTTTTGATAATTGCGAAACACCAATGATGTTTCAAGGCGATTATGAAAGAAAGCAAACCATCATTGAAGATGATGTTTGGATAGGAAGAAATGTAATTTTGACTCCTGGAAGAGTAATAAAAAAAGGCTCAATAATCGGAATTGGATGCATACTAACAAAAGATTTCCCTGAGTACAGTATTATTGGCGGTAATCCTTCTGTATTGATACGAAAAAGAGGTCAATGATATTTAATTGAAAAAGTTTAAATTTTGAGATATAAATTATGTGTGGCATAACAGGCGTTGTTAGTTATAAATCAATAAATTATAAAGATGTATTAATGCATATGAACGATGCATTGATTCATAGGGGGCCGGATTCCTTCGGTATTACGGATTGGTGTAATGCAGATACTTATATAGGTTTTGGGCATCGCAGGCTGTCGATAATTGACTTGTCAGCCACCGGGCATCAACCGATGATGACCGAAGATAACAATTTCGCGATAACGCTAAATGGCGAAATATATAATTATAAAGAAATCAGGAGAGAACTTGAATCCTTAGGGTGCAAATTTCAGTCAAAATCGGATACCGAAGTCGTATTGCATGCTTTTATGCAGTGGGGTGTAAAATCTGTGCATAAATTTATCGGCATGTTTGCTTTCGCAATCTACGACAAGAATGATAATTCGATATATTTATTCCGTGATCGTGCCGGTGTTAAACCTTTATACTATTATACGTCGGACAACATTTTTCTTTTTGCTTCAGAGCTTAAATCTTTTCATTCGCATCCCGAATTCAAAAAAAATGTCAATCACGATGTTGTATCTGATTTTTTGCGGCATGGATTTATTCCTTCGCCCCATACAATTTATGAAAACTGTTATAAGCTAAAGCCGGGTCATTATATCAGGATTGACCTGAAAAATAAGACCTTTAATGAAATTGAGTATTGGAATGTACTTGACTATTATAACAGGATGCCGGTCATTTTACCGGAAACAGAGCTTTTAGATCATATTGAAGATTTACTTAAATCATCCTTTAATTACCGAATGGTTGCTGACGTACCGGTTGGGATTTTTTTAAGTGGTGGATATGATAGTTCTTTAGTTGCAGCTTTATTGCAAAGCGATGCCGCGAATAAAATAAATACGTTTACCATTGGATTTGAAGAAGATGCACATAATGAGGCGCCTTTTGCCAAAAACATTGCAAAACATTTAGGAACAAATCATCAGGAGGTTTATTGCAGTTCGAAGCAAGCCTTAGATTTAATAGTTAGTTTGCCGGAGGTTTACGACGAACCATTTGGTGATAGTTCGGCCCTTCCAACAATGCTGGTAAGTAAGATGGCTGCTCAAAACGTAAAAGTAGCTTTATCTGCCGACGGAGGTGATGAGCTTTTTTGTGGTTATCCCTGGTATACTCAAGGTATGAGAATATACGATAAATTTGCCAGGTTGGATGGTAACAATGAAAAATTGCTTTCTTTTTTACTAAGTATTCTGAATAATCCGGTTACGAGGGCAACCTTTTCTCCACTATTATTACAAAAGATCTTAAAATTTCAAAAGGTATTAAATACAAAGAATTTCAATGAAAAATACAGGTATAAGACAGAACCATATCATTTTAAAGAGTTTGAACTGGATTCTCTTTTATTAAACAAAGCGAATAAAATATCTTCAAACTTTGACGAGTTTAAATTTTTGACAAATTCGTCAGACCCCATTAATATGCTAATGGCAATAGATTTTAAAACCATTATGGTTGATGATTACCTGGTTAAAGTCGACAGAGCCAGTATGGCTTATAGTCTGGAATGCAGGGAACCTTTTTTGGATCATCGGCTGGCGGAGTTTATGGCTACAGTACCTTCTGATATTAAACGTAAAAACAACATAGATAAATATATTCTAAAAACAATAACTCATAAATATATACCTGCCGGGCTTATGGTAAGGCCTAAAATGGGATTTGCAATTCCTGAACGTCAATGGCTAAAAAATGAATTGAAAGAAACAGTAATGGACACATTATCATCTGCTGATACAAGAGCTTTTTTTAATTCCAAAACTCTTTCAAATTTACTATCATCTTTTTATAAATCAGAGCGCGTTGATGAAACAAATATTTGGTATCTTCTTATGTTTCAAATGTGGTATTCGAAATGGAAGTGAGCAATTATTTTGAAAAGCTAATTAAAATTAACTTTGAATAACCGAAAGTAAAACATGCGTATATTATTTCTGACGTCTGCATTCCCTTCAACAGAATACCCACAAAGGAATGCCCACAATTTCAGATCGATATTACATCTGAGTAAAAAAGTTCAGTGTTTACAGGTGGTACACCTCAGGTCATG
>JBBQQP010000191.1:0-6752 GCA_038215675.1 Chitinophagales bacterium
AAACAATCACTATATAATGAAAAACACGCCGTTTACAGCAAAACACATTGCCCTTGGAGCCCGGATGGCTGAATTTGCAGGATTTAATATGCCCATCAGTTATACGGGTATTAATGAAGAACATGCTATAGTTAGAAACAATGCGGGCGTTTTTGATGTAAGCCACATGGGAGAGTTTATCCTAAAAGGTGAAAATGCTTTAGAACTGATACAGCGGGTAACTACCAATGATGCCTCAAAACTTACTGCTGGTAAGGCGCAATACAGTTGCCTGCCCAACAATGATGGCGGTATTGTAGATGATCTGCTGGTATACTGCCTCGAAGAGAACAAGTCTTATATGCTGGTGGTAAACGCAGGTAACATTGAAAAAGACTGGAACTGGATTAACAGCTTTAATGACAAAACTGTTGAGATGCACAATATTTCTGCTGAAACCTGCCTGCTCGCCATACAGGGCCCCAACGCAACAAAGATTTTACAATCCTTAACCGCCACCGATATACTCAATCTCAAGTACTATACTTTTGTAAGGGCCAACTTTGCAGGAGTTGATAATGTGATTATCAGCGCAACTGGTTATACTGGTGCAGGTGGTGTAGAAATATATTTTGAAGATAAGGCCGATGCACCCGATAAAATATGGAATGCGATTTTTACTGCCGGTGCAGCGCAGGGCATTAAGCCAATCGGATTAGGTGCAAGAGATACATTGCGACTTGAAAAGGGCTTTTGTTTATACGGCAATGATATCAATGAAACTACTTCTCCGCTTGAAGCAGGGCTGGGCTGGATCACCAAATTCACCAAAGAGTTTACCAACAGTGTATTTTTTGAAAAACAAAAAGAAACCGGGGTTTCAAAAAAACTGGTGGGTTTCGAAATGCAGGAAAGGGGTATAGCCCGCCATGATCATGATATTAAAGCATTTGACGGAAGTATAATTGGAACGGTTACTTCAGGTACACAGTCTCCGTCACTGGGAAAAGCAATTGGTATGGGCTATGTTGAAACAAAATATGCATCGATCGACAGTGAAATTTTTATCAGCGTTCGCAATACATTGCTAAAAGCCAAAGTGGTAAAAATGCCTTTTGTTTAATAAAAATTTATTTATTTAAAAATTTCGATAAACAACTATTATTAATCAAATTGGCTTATACCCGGCGAGGCATTATTTTAAATTGTCCTATAGAATTGTCCATTTTGGTTTCAGGCTGTAGCAATGAGTGGCACTCCTTAAAAAGGTTCCAACTCGTCTACAAATAAATTGTTAGTTATTCATTCACTAATTATTCAATAAAGTTGTGTCTAAAATCCACTTAACCACCCTAATAAGCGCTCCTGTGGAAAGAGTGTTTGATTTAAGCAGAAGCATTACCCTGCACAAAATTTCTACTGCGCAAACCAATGAGGAAGCCATAGCGGGTGTAACTTCAGGTCTTATCAACGAGAATGAAACAGTAACATGGCAGGCAAAACATCTTTTTAAAACAAGGCGCTTTACTTCAAAAATAACCAGCATGAAAAAACCACTTTATTTTACCGATGAAATGATTGCTGGTGATTTTAAAAGATTCATGCATGAGCATCACTTTAAGCCGGTTGAAAACGGTACTTTAATGATAGATCTGGTTGACTTTGAAAGTCCATATGGAGGATTGGGTAAACTGGTAAATCAATTATTCCTAAAAAATTATATACAGAAATTGCTGATCAACAGAAATATCGTGATAAAAGAATACGCTGAAAGTCAGAAATGGCAAGTGATTTTGAACTAAAGAAAATTAAATGCAAACAACAAAACCAACCTTATATACTTCCCTCTCACCGGCATTACTCCATTTATACGATGTAAGTAGAAGTATTGTAGTAATCATTGATGTGTTAAGAGCAACATCCACTATCGCAACAGTATTGTACAATGGGGCAAAACATATTATCCCCGTAGATAGTGTTGCAGAGTGTATTCGTATTGGAAAACAAATAGAGGGCATTACGGCTGGCGAAAGAGATGGACATGTAGCGGAAGGATTGGTACACGGTAATTCGCCATTTGAATATCCAAGAGAATTTATAAAAGGGAAAACGCTGGTGCTTACCACCACCAATGGTACAAAATTGTTGCACATGGCATTGGAAAAGGGAGCCAAGGGAATTATCACGGGATCATTTCCAAATCTTACTTCGGTATGCGATTACCTGGTAGCTAAGAAAATGCCGGTAATATTGGCCTGCGCAGCATGGAAGGACCGGGTAAATATTGAAGACACCCTCTTTGCCGGAGCAGTCATTAGCAGGGTCAAAGAACAATTCAGCATCAATTGTGATTCTTCCCAGCTGGCCGAGGCACTTTATAATGATGCAAAAGATAATTTGTATGAATTTATGAAAAGTAAAAATGCGTCTCATTACCATCGTCTTACCAATTATGGTCTCGAGGAGGATATCCGATATTGTCTTACTACGGATAACGCAAACATATTGTGTGTGTATGAAGGCGGGAAATTGATAAAGGGTGTAGTTCCTTCTTAAAATTAAATTCATATAAATCTGTTTCAGGAAGCCGTATTGCTTAATTGCAGGTTGCTTCAATTTGGAAAATTGAATTTTGTTTCTTTAAAAATCCGGTAAGCTGCCGGATTTCTAAATGTATATCTATGATAAGATTGATTTAGAAAACACTATTGTAGAAATTTTCTTTAATTTTGCAAATTGGCTTTTACTGAACGGGTTATCTACCTAAAAATGGATTTCCAATCATTCATCCTACATTTAAACAGCACTTCATTTTGGCGTTATCTCATTTAATTAAACACGTTTACAACACAGGTTCCGATGAGGTTATCCGGAGAGGAAAGAAAATTCATGCGATTGGTTATGTAGAGCTGGTAGAGCATGACGAACTGTTGAACAGTGTTGTATTTAGAGTGAAGGATGACACTTACAGCACCTACTACAAGGTGAATATTCAAAAATATTTGGATCCCAATGCGCTTTCTATGCGCTGTACCTGCCCTTACAATTTGGGTGATATTTGCCGCCACGAAGCAGCAGCACTTTTTCACTTGCAGGAATTGATCGATAAGAATATGCTGGGCAATAGCAATGCCGCCTACAACCAGCGGCACACAGTAGCTAAAATGAAGCACATCGATCTAAAATCGATCCGGCTGCTTACATCACCGGAAACCTATGATGCCGTTGAGACATTTTTGGAAAAAAACAATGCCAAGGTAGTAGTGGCAGCCAATGAAAGGGTAGAAGCGGAAGTGCCTCACGAAGGGCAAACTTTTTTTGTAGTGGTTCAGAAAAATGACGAGCGAAATTTTGATACTTCCTGTAAATGTGATGAATCAATCTATCCATTGTGTTTTCACAAAACAGTCGTTTTTTTGCAGCTTTTCAGGCAATATGGCCCTTACTATTTTGATACGATTCGCAATTGGGATAAAGAAAAGAATAAGCTGCTGCAGATTTACGGCTATAACCTTGACGATGATTTAAAAGGCAAATTTGAATTTGTTTATAAAGAAGGAAAACCTTTTTTAAAAGTACTTGATATATCCATAAAAAGAGTAACGCAAGTGGTGCCGCCGCCCCGCCCATCTTATATGCAGGATACCCGTGCATCCCAGGAGCCGGAATTGGAAGCACCAGAAATTGCTACCAAAAAACTAGGACTCGTTTTTAATTTCAATGCAACCGTATACCCTTATTTTGTAGTAGATGCAATACAGGGTGAAGCCGACGATCGGAATAGTAAATTGTTGGGGAAGGTAGAAAAATTGGACCTGACCAAATATGTGAACACAGAACTATTTAGTGAGGATGATAAGATGCTATTGCAGCAAATAAGAAAAATTCAAACCTCCGAAGTAAACAAATACCTGAATCGCAATTCACCTTTTAGTGGTATTTGGGAAAACATCATACAGACAGATGGGGACGAATTACCCGAAGAAACCAAATCCCTGATAACAGAATATTTCCAGCCCAAACTCAAAAAAATATTTGAGGAACAAAGCACCAATCCTTTCGTTTATTACTTACCCGAAAAAAAGGTGTTTAAAACGGATAACCTGGCAGAGGTTGTGTTGAGTGATCAATTTATTGAGCCACAGTTTAAGATTATTTCACAGGATGATCATTTTGAACTGCAATGCCGCTTTAATATCAATGGTGCTGCCCAACCGGTTACAAATAATGAATGCAACAACAGCATACTTTTTTTATACAATCATACCTTTTACCTGTGGCAAAAACCGGAAGATGTGTTGCAGGCAGAGAAATTCATTAAGAAGGGCAACATCAAATTGACGAAGGAAAACTGGACTTCGCAGATGCAGAAGCTCATTATGCCATTGACCCAAAATTATAAGGTTGAGTTTGATAAAACTTTAATAAGGGAAATAAAAAGTGGTGAGCCGGAAGTAAAACTAATGTTGCAGGAAAAGGGAGATTACCTGGTATTTCAGCCCATATTTACCTACAAAGGATTTGAAACCAAAGCCTCCGACAAAGACACCATTACCATTCCGGATGGAGATAAGATATTAATTGTACATCGCAACAAAGAAGCGGAAATGCGCTTCCTGGACAAACTCAGTGCATTGCATTCGCAGTTCATTCGTCCACAGGAAGGCAACAGCCTAATATTAAAGGGCCCGGATGTATTGAAGAATAACTGGTTCTTCCTCTTTGTAGATTCTATGAAAGAAGCAAAAGTGCCCGTATTTGGTTTTGAGGCGCTCCGCAATTTCCGGTTTAACACCGCAAGGCCTTCAACTCATATTCATGTGAGCAGCGGCCTGGACTGGTTTGATGCAAAAGTGGAAATTGATTTTGAAGGACAAAGGGTAGGGATCGCTGATATTAAAAAGGCGTTGGCTTCAAAGCAGTCTTTTGTACAACTGGGCGATGGAACCCTTGGTATTTTACCAGATGAGTGGCTCAAAAAATACTCCCTGTTGTTTAAAGTAGGCGATGGTAAAAGTGATAAACTTCGCCTGTCAAAATACCATATGAGTGTGATTGATGAGTTGTATGAAAACCGCAACGCATCAGAGCTGAGTTTCGCCCTGGATGAAAAATTTGAAAAATTAAGGGAGTTCAAAAATATACCGGAGATTGTTGCACCTATTAATCTGCAGCCAATACTAAGACCCTATCAAACTGCAGGATACCAATGGTTGAATTATTTAAATGAAGTGGGCTGGGGTGGTATATTGGCAGACGACATGGGTTTGGGTAAAACGGTACAGGCGCTCACCATGCTGCAACATTACAAAACGCAGGAAGGGAAATTAATGGCCATTGTAGTATGTCCTACCACGTTGATTTATAACTGGGAAAATGAAATAAAAAAGTTTACCCCCGATTTAACTTACCGCATACACCACGGTAGCCTTCGGGTACGAGATATGGTAGAATTGCAAAACGCAAATATCATCATAACTACCTACGGCACACTGCGCAGTGATATCCAGTTGTTGCTGAAAATAGCATTTGATTATGTTGTATTGGATGAAAGCCAGGCGATAAAAAATCCGGCATCAAAGGTTACAAGGGCAGCTTGTTTGCTGACTGCAAAAAACCGGGTGTGTATGAGTGGTACGCCCCTTCAGAATAATACGTTTGATATTTTTGCCCAAATGAATTTCCTTAATCCGGGATTGTTGGGTAGTATGGATTTCTTCCGCAATGAATTTGCCAATCCGATCGATAAGTTTGGTGAACAGGAACAAAAGGATCATCTCCGCAAATTATTGTATCCATTTATTCTGCGTCGCACCAAAGAACAGGTAGCGAAGGATTTGCCGGAAAAAACCGAAACCATTTTGTTTTGCGAGATGGAAACCGAGCAACGAAAAATTTACGATGCTTATCGCAATAGCTACCGTGATAAGATCATGGGCGTGATTGACCAGCAGGGTATCGATAAATCGCAGTTGACTATTTTGCAGGGCCTGATGAAGCTGCGGCAGATTTGTGACAGCCCGGCCATCTTAAATGAAGAAGACAAGCATCCAAACCATTCCATAAAGCTGGACGAACTTACAAGAGAGATTCAGGAAAACATTGGTGAACATAAAGCATTGATCTTCTCCCAGTTTTTGGGTATGCTGGGTTTGATAAAAGACAAATTACGGGAAGACGGCGTTCCTTTTGAATATTTTGACGGAAGCACAAGCATAAATGACCGCCAAAAAGCGATAGAGAATTTCCAGAACAATGACCAGTGCAGGGTATTCCTGATATCATTGAAAGCCGGTGGTGTGGGTCTTAACCTTACTGCTGCGGACTATGTTTATATTGTGGATCCATGGTGGAACCCTGCTGTAGAACAACAGGCAATTGATCGTACCCACCGTATTGGGCAAACTAAAAACATATTTGCTTACAGAATGATTTGCATCGACACCATCGAAGATAAAATTCTGCAGTTACAGGAGCGTAAGCGAAAACTGGCAAGTGAGCTTATTTCAGACGACGTTAATTTTGTAAAAGCATTGAGTAAGTCAGATGTTGAATACCTGTTTAGCTAATGAACTACAAATCAACTAAGAACTAATAAAATTCTTTAAACGCTGAAACTCTTTTTTATCACTCGACACAAACAGGGCACAGAAAACTTCATTTAAAAATCTGGATATTCCTGCGAATACATGGATTGAATTGGTTTGGCTTGTCATATATATTAGATTTGAACATAAAGTTAATTTTTGTAATTATCTAAATCATTAGTAAAA
>JBBQQP010000192.1:0-6725 GCA_038215675.1 Chitinophagales bacterium
TCACATCAGAGATATCTATTACAAAATTTGGATGAAGGTATTTGTCCTGAATATATTGAAAGACATATTTTGGACGCCAAGGTTCCTGTGAAAAACCACTAGCGTTCGTTTCGATTTTACGTAACCCGGATAGAAAAGCAGCATCTTCTACTAAACCGGCGCTCCTGCCATGGTCGGGATGACGATCTTCAGGGGCATTGCAAAAAATGATCTCCGGCTGGTATTTCCTGATTACTTTGATTATTTTTTTTTGATGTGCCTCATCATTCACAAAAAAACCATCTGACATTTGTAAATTTTCCCTGACATCTACCTGCATGATTTCTGCAGCAACTGTAGCTTCGGCTTTCCTTGTTTCAACACTACCCCTTGTACCTAATTCGCCCTGTGTAAGGTCGATAATACCTGTTTTTTTGCCACTCAATTTTTCGGCTAACAACATTCCACCGCAAGAAAGTTCCACGTCGTCAGGATGAACGCCAAATACAAGTATATCTAATTTCATGAAATCGTAATTGATTATTTTACAGTAATAATAGACTGAAGAAATTGAGAAGTAATGCTTAAATCGCCAGGTAAAGGATGAAATGATTTATTAACCCCGATATCCATACATTCTTTCGACTTCCTGTACAATTTTTTCCATTTCCAGGTCCTCGCCACTCTTGTCATAGGGTTGTTTTAAATTGCTGCTGAAAAAAAATGCGACCGTTTGATATACCCGGGCAGTAAATCCACCTTTGTATTCTTTTATAATTTCGTAACAATTGTTGCCGGTTTCCCTATTTATTAATTTCATTAAAACCTTACCCTGGTAAATTGACAGATTTGTTAAAGGATCTGTGAACTCTTTTTTTAGTTCTTTCTCCCGGGATTGAATGTATTTTTTACGGGCGTCTTTTGTCGGAATATTAAGTAGTTGTGCATTGATATTATTCATCACAAATCCAGCTCTTTTAGCATACGGAAAGGTTACATATACAGCATTGCGAAGCCTAGTCCATTTCGCCCTGTCTCTCCTTTGCTGATCTGTGAGCCTCGTATAAAATGGAATGGCTTCTAAAGTTTTTGCTTCAATTGTGTCGCCATTATAGATCACTGCAAATGACATAATGGTATCATTAGCGTTTTGCTGTGCAAGTACAGCCAATTTGCTTGTTGCCAATAAAGCAACAAACAGGATCGTACGCAAAAATATGTATCTAAACGAACGGCTCATTTGAACGTGAATTTACAATTTCTTAAAATACAATTAAGTTAATATCAGTTGCCGGATCTAAAATATATCAACTTTAAAGTGGCTTATTTACGTCTGAATCAGCAATACGGATTTTTTTAAAAAATATAGTCGTGCCAGGTTGATAAGTGTTTAATTCGCAAGTAAAAACATATAGAACAATGCAACAGCTCCCAAAATTAATATAGCCGCACCAGCTACTTTTGAAAGGTTTGCACGGCGTACCATACTCATCAAAAGCCCTATTGCCATTATGATTAAACCCATCCAAACAAAATTGATATACGGAAAAACAAATGCTTTAATGGTTACAAAATCAATCATTGAATCAGATTCTTTTACACCAATTCTCAGTTTTGTTTGATCCTGGCTAATACCTGCAAACTTTACAAAAAGATTTTGCGCATACACGGTATCATCTACTTGCTTAAGACCAAAACTATCCACAATAATCATTGGTGATGCGTTGTACCTTGAACTATCTTCTGCTGTAACGGTTAGTTCTGCAACAACCGCAGGTCCGTCAACAAGTATTTTAAACTTATTGGTTGGAGGATTTTTGATGACTTTGTCCAACACCATAAATCCTTTTGAATAAAATATCGTGTCACCTTCAGCCACTTCACTAATTTTAAACTGGGCGGTATCTTTATTAGCCTCAGGGTTAATAGCGTAGGAGATATAAGTGAATACATCATGTGTCAGATAGTTCTTTGTATCGGGATTACTACTCATGTTGTTATCTTTCATGAGGTAAACATCCGGACTAAGAATAAACGATTCTTTTATTTCTTTTGATTCCTGATCCTTTCTTTCGAAAGCCAAATGGTAAAAACGCCTTCCAGTTTCATTTCCCAAACTGTCATTTAAATAGGTTACTTCATAAGCGCCCATTTGCTTCGAAACCTGTCTGACAAGGTTCATGTTTTCAGCGGCTACGTCCTGTTTTTTGGTAAGCGGATCTACTCCCATTTGAATCTGGAAATCTTTGAAACGCTCTTCACTGATTACCTTCTTATTACCCGAAGAAATCAACATTCCTACAATCATCATTGCAAAACCAAGGTGGGCAATCGATCCGCCGGCTCCTTTAAGTTTGCCATTTAAACCTGTCCATATATAGCTGGCATTTGCAATTACTGCATAAATAGATGTAAACAAGGCCAGGTACACAGCGGCTAAAAATCCGGGTCCCTGTTTCGTATATGTAATTGGATAAAAGAATACAATCAGCAGGGTAATAATCGCGGCAACCAGAGTTGGTAAAGCGAGCTTTTTAATGACCGTGGAAGTAGGTGTGCTTTTATATTTAAAATACTGCGTAACGGCAGTTAAAGTACCAATAATAATTGCCACCAACACAATCACCTTGTTGTAGGAAAATTCTATATCCTCAGGCGGAGCCAACTTAGAACCAAAGATGGCGTTGATTACCGGTGTAGAGGTTTTACCGATAATGAACATTGCTGACAGAAAGAAAACAAGCGATCCTATGAACATCCAGAATTCACGTGAATTTGTAGTCTCTTCTTTTTGAACACTTGGAATTCTTTTAAAATAAATAAAAAACAACGCAAGTGCCGGTATGGTAAAAGCACCTAAGAATATCCGGATAAGGTTAAACATAGGTCGACCGGATTCTGCAAATGCATGCACCGACGTGTCGCCCAGAATGCCTGTTCTGGTTAAAAAGGTAGAATATAATACGAATACAAATGACAGAAATGAAAAAAGATAACTTGCTCTCAAAGAGTGTCCAGTTGCCTTGTAAATGACCATTGTGTGAAGCCCGGCAATCAGTAGCATCCAGGGTACCAAGGATGCATTTTCAACCGGATCCCAAGCCCAATAGCCTCCAAATGACAATGACTCGTAAGCCCATTTCCCCCCCATCATAATACCGACTCCCAACACGCAGGCACTAAACAATGCCCATGGAATTGCTGGTTTAACCCATTCACCAAATCTTTTTGTTTGAATACCGGCATAGGCATATGCAAACGGAACGATGGTAGTGGCAAAACCCAAAAACAAAACCGGCGGATGAATCACCATCCAGTAATTCCTAAGTAAAACGTTTAATCCAACACCATCTTTTATCATTGAAAGGTAATTTGGCATCCCAAATATTGGCCCGTCAATCTCATCCCGTGTTAGAACAAATGGACTGTTACCAATCTTGGTTCCCAGGATATAAGTTCCCATGATCATCATTGCCAAAAATAATTGAGCGAAACTTATTACTGACATCACAGGCCCTTCCCATTCTTTACTTTTTTGCATCAAAATAATTCCTAGCACGCAATGCCATATCGACCAAAGTAAAAAACTACCACTTTGATCTTCCCAAATGGAAGCAAAAAGATACTTAAACTCTAATTCTTTTGAAGTATGCTTATAGGCATATAAATATTCCAGATAGTGATTTAAACAGAGATAGAAAATTGATGAGAATACAATTAGTACTGCAGCAACCTGGGTTATAAAACTAATTCTGCCAAACTTAATCCAGGATGATTTTTCTTCAGAATTACTTTTTCGTGAAGCTGTAAAATAAGCAATGGTACTTAACAAGGCTGCCGTGAAAGCAACCAAAACAAAAAAATGCCCTAATTTACCGATCCATAAATGTTCTCCTTCAAATAGCATAATTTCTCTTTTTTTTATAAAATGCCTTATCTGATTGGCATTAGTCAGTTAAATTGTCGAAAAGAAATAAATCAAAAATTGATTTTTTGCAACTTTGAAGTTCCAATATTGGAAGTTGCATTTGTGTATTTTTCTATATCATCGAATTATTTGGAGTCTACAACAGTTTTTTGCAATTGTTGTTTATCATCTTTGTATTTGCTTGGACATTTTAATAAAATATCACTGCACTCGAACACATCTCCCTGCATTTTGCCTTTCAAAACAATTCGTTCGCTGTGTTCAAGTTCAGCAGGTTTTGTATTTAGATAAACAACCTTTGCTGTAGAGCCTAAGCTATCGATTGCTGTAAAAGAAAGATAATTCGGATTTTTTGCAGGATCGTAATCCAGCGGTACGGACTTGTCGAGTTTTGCAATTAAATGAACAAACTTTCCTTGCTTTTGCTTAGCAGAGTCAATAGTGTCATAAGTAGAAAAATCTACCGATAACATTAACAACACTCCGATGGCAATTGAAATTCCTATCAGAACAATTATATGAGTTTTTTTCATAGCATCTAAAAAATTAGAGCACAAAGGTAATGCAAATATTGCCTTTTATTTTATGATTTTGACCATGAACTATCACTACCATTTTATTGTAATAAATTTAACATTAAGAATTTATAACGGATAAATTCACTATTTTAATCCTTCACCCATGTGTTTTTGGGAACAATCTAAAAAGTTTCTGCTGCCGGGTTTTTTATGATATTCATCAAACGATTTAATAAATCTAAACCTGCTATATTGGTTTTATTGGCCTTTCAATTTTATTTGCTTCCCTTAAAATCTTGTGAATTACTTTTTTGAAATTATGTTAACCATTATCTCGAGTAACTTATCTTTGCAAAGTTTTTGCTAAACCCGGTTTAGTGACATTTTTTACTAACAAATATGTAATGACCGATTTATCTCAATTTGATCCGAATACGGTAGGTAATCCTAACAACAATATCTTTGGTTTACCCTTTCTGGAAGACGATGCCCGCTTAGTTATTTTACCTGTTCCCTGGGAAGTTACTGTGAGCTACAATGCAGGCACAGCCAGAGCTCCAGAACATGTTTTTAAAGCTAGTTTGCAGGTTGACCTGTTTGATTCTGAAATAAAAGATGCCTGGAAACAAGGCTATTTTATGCGCCCTGTTGATAAAAAGATTTTGATGAAATGTGATTACCTCCGGAAAGAAGCTGAATTGTATATTAATTATATAGCCGAGGGAGAGAATGTGTTGGACAACAAGTTTATGTGTAAAACATTGAAAGAGGTAAATGCAGGTAGTATTTATTTAAATCAATGGGTGTATCAACAAACAAAAGAATTGCTGGATGCCGGGAAACTGGTGGGTGTGTTGGGCGGTGACCATAGTACTCCTCTGGGATTTTTTAAGGCCATCTCAGAAAAACATGGCGACTTCGGCATTTTGCAAATTGACGCACATTGTGACTTAAGGAAAGCTTACGAGAATTTCAATTATTCGCATGCATCCATCATGTACAATGCGCTTGAGGAAATTCCGGCATTAAAAAAATTGGTGCAGGTTGGTATCCGCGACTTTTGCGAAGAGGAATGGGATTATATACAAAATAACCAACCACGTATAAAAACCTATTTTGACAAAGATATAAAGGCCCGCCTTTTTGAAGGGGAATCCTGGAAAGTATTGGTAGATGAAATGATTTCACAACTGCCACAGAAAGTATACATCAGTTTTGATATCGACGGACTAGATCCAAAATTGTGCCCCAATACAGGCACTCCTGTTCAAGGAGGTTTTGAATCTGAGCAGATTTTTTATCTCTTTAAAAAGCTGATGGAAAGTGGCCGGCATTTGATTGGGTTTGATTTAAATGAGGTTGGGGTAAGTCGTGATGAATGGGATGAAAATGTCGGAGCAAGATGTCTTTTCAAAATGTGCAATATGTTGATTGCGTCCAATCCGTTAATGATTGAAAGGGTAGAAAAAGAAACAGGTTCATTAGCAGGCAATTAACTGGATAGAACCTTTGGTTTATTCGACCTGGGCTGTGAAATAAGCGTGTCGGTTATATTTGAGTTGACGTATGTATACTATTTTTATTAAAGAGGAAAGGCCTGATATAGATGTAATCATTACCAGATCGATGTTGGCTTTGGCTGCCATCGCTTCGCTTTTTTTTAGGACAGATACTTATTTTATCATCAATCTTTTCGCCGCCGTGATACTTCTTTTTGCGGCAATTTTTATTAAACTATTACTCGTAAAACTTAAGGGTAATAAAATAGTGCTTCTTTTATTTTCCGCTATCCTACTATTTACTGCCACTCACGTCATCTCTTTTTCGATTATATTATTATTCTATGGTTATTTGGCTAAATTTTTAAAAAAACAACCAATCATCCAGATTGAAGAAAGCGGCGTTACCATTAAAAAGTTATTTTCAAATGTGTCATTTAGCTGGGATGATTTTTCAAATGTTGTATTGAAAGACAATTTGCTAACGCTCGATTTTAAAAATAATAATTTGATCCAGGTTGCAGTGAACGAAAAGCGAACCAACATTGATGAACGTGGATTTAATGAGTTTTGTGTGCGTTTTATTTAATAGCGCATATTGTGGTACGTCTAAAATGGCTGGAGGGTTGAATGTTAAGATTTTAAGCTTTTAATTTTATCAGTATGAAATCTATTGTCTTTTTTTTAAAAAATTGACATTGGGTATTCGGTTTCATTTTCCCCTGCACGCATCACGTTTATTGAATTTTCTGGATTTTATCTTTTTGTTGGATGTAGATATGGAATGTAATGGCATTTGCA
>JBBQQP010000193.1:0-6683 GCA_038215675.1 Chitinophagales bacterium
TTCACAGTGGGCAAAGCCACACTCCCTTAGCAGGTGAATGTTTTCGCTTAACTTGTAGGGGATCAACACATTCTCCAGCATTTCTCTTTTCTGTGAAATTTCCATTTCACTGTATTGGTTTCTTCTTTTATAATTGTAATAATACTCAATGAAATCCCGGTTAAAAGAACTTTCTTCCGCAAGTATTTTTTCAACCAGAATCAAAACACCCCCCGGCACAAGTCCATCTACAATTTGAGTTAATAATCTTTGTCTGAAAATGGGGCGCACAAATTGAAGCGTTAAACAAAGTACAACCACCGAAGCATTGTTAATCGTAACAGATTTATTTAGGTCTTCACAAACCATGTCTACCTGGCGGGTAAAGCGGGCTTCCTGCAATTTAGAATGACATTTTTCCAGCATCTCCGGGGAGTCATCTACACCAACAAAAGCAATTTCCTCTGCAATCATTGCGTTCATCCCGATCATGGTTGTACCCGTTGAACAACCTAAGTCGTACACCTTTGTTCCGGGAATAGCATGTGCAGCCGACAATTCTGCCACCATTCGCTGAATTTCTCCGTAAAAAGGAACCGAGCGGTTCACCATGTCATCAAAAACATTGGCCACCGAAGAACCAAACTTAAAGTCATAAGGCTTTTGAATGTCCTCTCTAAATACTTCGTCCTTATTCATCGTGTCAAATTAATTAATTGTTAAACTTTCTTTTTTAAAGATAGGTTTTTTCAACTATGAATTAACGAACGGTTAACGAAGGGCGCATCGCAAATCTGATAGCGATGGGATTTGGGGTGCATCTTTAACAGAAACGGGCAGCAGTTGAAAATGTGTCCGGATTAAATTAATTTGTTCCTCAGGCTAGAGTATCCAGTAAGAAATAAGGTACAAGCAAAAACGGCGAAGGTTGCACGAAGGATGAAAGAGATTATTACATAAAAAAACCAGCGCATTTATTTCGCCGGCTTTTCATCATTTAAATGTATTCCTTATTCTATAATTCTCAATTTTGCATAATTGAGCATGATCTTTTTTTCACCGTTCAATTCAAACTCAACTGTTGCAATTGGGTTATGTGCGGCACCCTCCATTTTCATTACTTCTCCAAAACCAAATTTTTGGTGCTCTACTTTTTGGCCGGGTTGCAAATTACTGGTATCACTTGGTACAAAATTCTCGGTCGGTGTATGTTCTTTTGTTTGCGGTCTGGTTGGCACCAGGTAAGCTGGCCGGCTGCTCTTTTCATCTTTTTTTGCAGGCGGCGGCGAAGATGATTTGTAGCTGCTTCCACCGGAGCCATTTTTGTCGAATGCGCTACCACCCCAATTGTTGCTATGTCCGCCTTGGTTGCGGATACCGCCCCCGGCGAAGCTTTTATCAATTTGGTCACCCGGCATTTCTTCAATAAAACGGCTGGGTTCATTCTGCTGTAACTGGCCAAAGCGATAGCGTGCATTGGCATAGGTGAGCCAAAGTTTTTTCTTGGCTCTCGTAATGGCCACGTAAAATAATCTGCGTTCTTCTTCCAGTTCTTCCCTGGTATTGATACTCATACCGCTGGGAAAAAGGGTTTCCTCCAGGCCCCCTACAAAAACACAGCTAAACTCCAGTCCTTTCGCCGCATGGATGGTCATTAGCTTTACACTGTCGGCATTTTCTTTATCATTGTCGGTATCCGTTAGTAAGGTAATTTGCTGCAGGTAACTGCCCAGACTTTTATCGCCCACTTCGCCATCTTCTTCGTTCATCGGTGTTTCAATAAACTCTTTTATTGAGTTTAGTAATTCCTGTACGTTTTCATACTTTGCAAGCCCTTCAGTGGTTTTATCATTAAAAAGATCTTTCACAATTAAAGTGCTTTTGCCAACTATGATGGCCAGCTCGTAGGCATTCTTTTTTGTAAGCTCACTTTGAAACATCCGCACCATCATAACAAAATCATTGATGGCCTCCAGCGTTCCTGCTTTAAATCCATATTCCCGGGCATTTTCCAATACCTGCCACAGGGTGATGTCGTTAACGTTGGCTGCCAGCACTGCCCGGTCCATACTCGTTTTACCAATGCCACGGGTTGGATAATTGATGATGCGTTTCAGTGCTTCTTCATCGTTGGGATTTACTACAATTCTTAAATACGCTACATAATCTTTAATCTCCTTACGTTGGTAAAATGAAAGACCACCGTAAATCCGATAAGCAATATTCATCCGGCGAAGGCTTTCTTCATAACTACGGCTTTGAGCATTGGTACGATACAATATGGCAAACTCACTGTTAAAAAAATGGTTGCGTAATTTTTCTTCCTGTATGGTGTCTGCGACAAACTTCCCCTCTTCATTATCTGTTGCTGTTCGAACCAGTTTTATTTTATCGCCTTCGCTCTTATCGGTCCAAAGTTTTTTTGGTAACTGATTTTTATTATTCCCTATAATTACATTGGCTACATCTAGTATACTTCTGGTGCTGCGATAATTCTGTTCCAGCTTTACCACTTTTACATCATCGTAGTCTTTTTCAAACTGCAGGATGTTCTCAATAGTAGCGCCGCGGAAACTGTAAATGCTTTGTGCATCATCCCCTACCACGCATATATTTTCGTGCATGGCACCCAGCAACTTAATGATTTCATACTGAGAAGTATTGGTATCCTGGTACTCATCAATCATGATGTATTTAAACTTACGCTGGTATTTACTTAAAGCATCCGGATGATTTTTTAACAGTAGATACATTTTAAATAACAGGTCATCAAAATCCATGGCCCCGTTTTTAAAACAACGTTTGTCGTACGCATCATAAATTTTACCAATCATTGGCCGGTTTGCCCGGGCATCTTCCTGTTGAAGCGCCCAGTCATTGATGTAAGCGGCTGGTCCAATCAAACTATTTTTAGCAGAAGATATCCGGTTTAAAACCGCATTGGGTTTATAATGCTTGTCGTCCAGCTCCATTTCTTTAATCACCGTTCTGATTACACTTTTAGCATCATCGGTATCATAAATGGTAAAGTTGTTAGGGTACCCTATTTTATTGGCCTCACCTCTCAAAATTCTTGCAAACACACTGTGGAAAGTTCCTATGTATAAATTGCGTGCCTCAGAATTACCCAGCGTGCGCTCAATTCTTTCTTTCATTTCTTTGGCTGCTTTGTTGGTAAAAGTAAGCGCCAGAATGTTGAATGCATCTACATGGTGATGGCCCATCAGGTGGGCTATCCGGGTGGTCAGTACTTTCGTTTTACCGCTTCCGGCACCTGCTATAATCATGATTGGTCCATCTTTATGGATCACTGCTTCCCGCTGTGGTTCGTTCAACTCGTCTAAATATTTTGCCATCCGGCGAAGGTACGAATAGAGCGATTCAGGTTTGGCTGCCGTTGGGAAATAAATTAAGTATTTGAGATAATGATCGAAAGAGAATAAATCACCTAAATCAACTGGAAGTTAACAAGCCAATGGTCATTAAAATTCACACGTTGCATTTTTGGCAGGGTTGAATTCTGGGATGTTTAAAAAAAATTTTTTCAACCGATACTAAAGATGAACAAAATCTAAATCAAATAAATTAAATTCAAAAAATGTTAAATAAAACAAAAAAACTTTTCGATAAATAAAACTTTTTCTATAGTTTAGTGCAAACGATTGCAAAGCTTGACTAAAAAGATGACCATACATGAGATTGCCAGGGAATTAAATTTCACTCCCGAAACTGTATCTAAAGCATTAAACGATAACTCCCGAATTGGTCTTGAGACAAAACGATTGGTAAATGAAAAATCCCTTGAACTTAATTATCAACAAAAAAACTTTTTAACATCTTTAAGGTCTATAAATACGCTGGACTTTTTAATAAATATCAAAGGAATTAAAGAAGTGAAACCTCTTGATTGCCTGCAACAAAAAATTTTTCTTCAGCCTTTTTTACATTGCATGGAATCTTCAGCAGCAAAAGCAATGGCTGCCACACCCGAAAAATTCAAAATAGAAGCAAGTCAACTTTTTATTAACATACAAACCAATTATCATGAAATGTATCATCTGGAATGACGGATAGATTTTTTTTGAAAGGTTAATTAAATGTCACAAAAACAATTAATCAACCGGATAAAAAAAATAAATGATTTTATTTAACGAACAAAAACTGCATTATGAAAAAACAGAAAACAATTTATTGCACAGGCACTCCGGGCTCATCCGGGTATGCACTTGGTAACATCTTCAAAAAAATTATCATCCACACATTAATTCTATTGGTAAGTATTTCTGTGCAGGCACAAAAAAAAATCCATGTAACGGGTATTGTAAAAGACGAAAACGGAGCTCCTTCAGCTAATACAAGTGTTACTTTAAAAGGGAGCAAAACGGGTGTAGTTACAGATCCTAATGGAACATTTGCCATCGATGTACCTAACTCAAAATCAATATTGGTTATTTCCAATGCAGGTTATCAACCGCAGGAAGTTATGGTAGGTAACAATACTACCTACTCTTTTAACCTGGTGGTTTCTACCAGTTCCCTTAACGAGGTAATTGTTGTAGGTTATGGTTCACAAAAGAAAGCCACTTTAACAGGATCTGTTAGTACAATTAAAGGTACTGATGTAGTAAAATCACCAGCAACCAATGTAAGTAATAGCTTAGTCGGTAGAGTGCCCGGTCTTACTGCGATACAGGGAAGTGGTGAACCCGGTTCTGATGGATCTACCTTAAGAATACGGGGTGTAAATAGTTTGGGAAATAATGATGTACTGGTGGTTGTGGACGGTATAGCCGGTCGTAGTTTGGATAGAATAGATCCAAACACTATTGAAAGTATTACTATTTTAAAAGACGCATCTGCAGCAATTTATGGAGCTCAGGCAGCCAACGGTGTTATTTTAATAACCACTAAAAGAGGTAAAATGGGTAAGCCTGAAATTACATTTAATGTAAACTATGGTTACAACCAACCTACAAGAAATCCTAAAATGGCAGATGCGCCCACTTATGCCACTATGCTAAATGAGATTGCTACTTATAACGGCAGCCCTGCAAAATTTACTCCCGAAGAAATAACAAAATTTGCCGATGGTTCAGATCCATGGAGATATCCAAATACAGATTGGTTTAAGGCAACATTGAAATCAAAATCTTTGCAAACTTCCTATAATGCTACTATTTCTGGCGGTGCAGAAAACCTTAAATACTTTGTATCATTGGGTGCCAGAGAGCAGGAGGGTAATTATTACCGCAGTGCTACAAAATACAATCAGTATGACCTGCGAACCAATATTGATGGAAAGATTAGTAAGAATATTTCTTTATCCTTTGATGTTTCTGGAAGGATGGAAGATAAAAATTATCCGGTACGTGGTGCAGGTTCTATATTCAGGATGGTGATGAGAGGTAAGCCAACATTACCGGCCTACTGGCCTGATGGTACCCCAGGGCCCGATATTGAATATGGAGATAACCCGGTAGTAATTAGCACAGATGCTACGGGATATGACAAAGACAAATATTATGCACTAAATACCAATTTGAAATTGGATATTAATATTCCCTGGGTAAAAGGGTTATCGATTACAGGAACTGCCGCGATTGATAAAGGTTTTAATTTTAGAAAAACATGGCAAACACCCTGGTACTTATATACCGCTGATTTTAGTAATCTTGATGCAAATGGTAATCCTACTTTAATCAAAGGAAAAAGAGGTTTTTCTGATGCAAGATTGAATCAATCTTCCCGTGATGAATTAACTAAAACGTTTTACGGATTAATTAATTACGAAACAAAGATTGCAGATGCACATGTAGTTAAATTTTTGATAGGGTCTGAATTTCGAAAAGGCAACGCTGAATATTTTGACGCATTTAGGAGATTTTATGCTTCCACAGCCATTGACCAACTTTTTGCAGGGGGCCCCGCAGAAATTAACAATGGCGGATCAGGCTTCGTAAATGCAAGGTTGAATTATTTCGGAAGGGTCAATTATGCTTTCAAAAATAAATATCTGGCAGAATTCGTTTGGAGATATGATGGCAGTTACAATTTTCCAGCCGACCAAAGGTGGGGTTTCTTTCCGGGTGTATCAGCAGGTTGGGTTGTGTCTGAAGAGAATTTTTTTAAGAATAATGTTAAATTTATTGACCGTTTAAAAATCAGGGGATCAATCGGTAAAACGGGTAACGACAGAATCCAGTTAGGACCTAATGGAAGTCCACTTGAATTTCAATATCTATCCACGTTTGGTTACGGTAACATAGTTGGGGCTCCATACTTACCGTTTGTTACAAATGGTGTTAACGAAAATCAAACTTTATATGAAACACGCCTGCCAAATCCCGAAATTACTTGGGAAGTTGCAAACCAAGCCAATATTGGTTTTGAAGTATCTTTATTGCAAAACAAGCTTTCTGTTGAATTTGATTATTTCAATTATAAAAGGTCAAGCGTATTGGCTATTAAGAATGCATCAGTTCCAGCTTCAGCCGGTATTACTTTACCCCCACAAAATTTTGGGAAGGTTCAGAATTCAGGATACGACTTTACGGTAACTTACAGAAATCAAGTACGTGATTTTAATTATTCTGTTTCGGTAAATGGTGGATATGCAAAAAACAAAATTTTATTCTGGGATGAAGCACCAGGGTTTCCTGATTATAAACAATCTACAGGAAAACCTATGAATACAGGCGTATATT
>JBBQQP010000194.1:0-6656 GCA_038215675.1 Chitinophagales bacterium
CTCATCTTCGAATTGATAGGCCGTTTTACTGCCAAAAGTTTTGAGACAGCATTGGCTGAATCAGGAATACTCACCATTGCCATTTCACCTACCCAGGTTAGAATGGTAACCCACCTGGATGTAACAGCAGACATGGTGCAATATCTTTTGGGAGTTATTAAAGATATCTGATGAATTACTAATGTTTTCGATCCTAGCTAGTGCCGTTGGATTTTAGTGGGCGATTGAAAAACATTCAACAAATTGCATTTTACTGATTTATCAATTCAAAAAAGGTGTACTGAAATTGGAAGAGGAAACCAACATTTCGTTAGCCGGACAATGGTTTGGCTATTTTAGCTACGGCCCCGAATATGGAGCATTGCTAGTAAATCAAAGAGTGATTTTTTCGATTTTAATGGAGGAGGTTTTCAATAACAAGTTTAAGGGCAAATGTATTGAGTTAGAGGGAATGGGTGCCAGTACTGAACTTTCAACAATTGAGGGGTTTTTAGAAAACGAATTTATCAGTTTCACGAAAGAATATCCAAACAATAACATTATTGATGAAAACGGAAATGAAGTTAATTATGACGGGCTTCGCAACGTAAGGCTATCCTACAAGGGGCAATACAATCGTTTAAATCAGTCTTTTAAAGGCCCTTGGGAAATATGGAGTAATGAAGTTCCTTCAGGTGATGGCGTATTCGTAAACATTTCGACAGGTAACTGGGAAATATCAAGAGATCCAGCCAGATATGGAATATAAAAATCTCTGCGGATAACAAACGATAAAGCTTACACGCACTTCGAGCAACTTTCCGGTTGCAAATCTACCAGCTTTTTTGTGTAACAAACTTTACCTTCGCACTTCTTTTATCACTCAATAGCGCTAAAATATGTTCCCAAAAATCAACCCCACTTCTACCCTATCCTGGCAGGCATTGCAACAACATTTTGAAGAGATGAAAAATGTGCACATGAAAGACTTGTTTGCTGCAGACAGCGAACGGTTCAATAAATATTCCATCTGCACCTCAGACATTGTTTTTGATTACAGTAAAAATATTATCACCGACCAAACAAAACACCTTTTGTTGCAACTGGCCAACGACTGTAATTTACCGGCGGCCATTCAGGCAATGTTCGAAGGAGAAAAAATAAATGATACCGAAAAAAGAGCTGTGCTGCATACTGCATTGCGCAATTTCTCAGGCAACCCGGTTTTATTTGAAGGCAAAGATGTGATGCCCGATATTAAAAGCGTGCTGGATCAGATGAAAAATTTCTGTTCAAAAATTCATTCAGGAGAATGGAAAGGCTACTCCGGAAAGAAAATAAAATACATTGTAAACATTGGAATTGGTGGCAGCGATCTTGGCCCCGTAATGGTAACAGAGGCCTTGAAACCTTATTGGATAGAAGGCATTCAAACCTATTTTGTAAGCAATGTTGACGGCACTCATATTGCTGAAACATTAAAGAAAGTAACAGCAGCCGAAACGCTCTTTCTAATTGCCTCCAAAACTTTTACTACGCTTGAAACCATGACCAATGCTCATTCTGCAAGAGATTGGTTTTTACAGGATGCAAAAGACGAGGCCTTTATCGCCAGCCATTTTGTTGCCTTAAGTACCAATGAGACAGCTGTTGTGAAATTTGGAATTGCGGCCGAAAACATGTTTGTGTTTTGGGATTGGGTTGGCGGCAGGTACAGTTTATGGAGTGCCATCGGTTTATCAATTGCATTGACCATTGGGTTCGATCATTTCGAACTGGTGCTGAAGGGTGCCCACCAATCAGATCTCCATTTTGCCACAACTCCGTTTGAAAAAAACATCCCTGTTTTGATGGCGATGCTTGGCATCTGGTACACCAATTTTTACGGAACTGCTTCCGAGGCAATATTACCGTATGATCAATACCTGCATCGTTTTGCTGCCTATTTTCAACAGGGCAATATGGAAAGCAATGGTAAATATGTAGACCGCAACGAACAGGAAGTAACCTACGCCACCGGGCCAATCATCTGGGGCGAACCCGGCACCAACGGACAACATGCTTTTTACCAATTGATTCACCAGGGTACACAAGTTATACCATGCGATTTTATAGCACCTGCAATTTCTCAAAATCCCATTGCAGCTCACCATCCAATTTTGATGAGTAATTTCTTTGCGCAAACCGAAGCATTGATGAATGGTGCAGATCATGAAAATCCATTCCGGGTATTTAAAGGCAACCGGCCTACCAATTCATTTTTAGTAACACAAATTACTCCCTTCGCTTTGGGTGAACTGATTGCATTATACGAACATAAAATATTTGTGCAAGGCGTTATCTGGAATATATACAGTTTTGATCAATGGGGAGTTGAGTTGGGAAAGGTGCTGGCGAATAAAATTCTGCCGGAGTTAAAAACGGATGGTCCCATTCACAACCATGATTCGTCTACCAATGGTTTGATTAACGCATATAAACAAATGAAAAAATAAATTTATTTGACTATATTTAAAAGGTAAACCAGATGTTTTTTAAAATGAAAACAAGTTATTTTTTACTCGCAGGACTAGGTTTTTCAATATCGGTTCATGCTCAATTTAGGGATACAGTGTTTGTTGTTCCAAAACGGGATGAGGATAAATTAAAATGGTACTCTCCAGTAACACCGGGCTTAAAATTGTTGCCGGAAAACAAACCGGGCAATATCTATAGTTTACCACTCGACCATATGAATTGTTTTGTTCCGAATTTAAAGAATGTTGTGCCTATGCCGACTAAAAAATTACATCTGCAAAATGGCCAAATGCCAAATGGGAAATCCAAATTACAATTTTAGACTACGTTAATACATTTAATCATTTTATTAAAAACCTTCCTTCAATTCAGGAAGGTTTTTTTTAAATGCTATTATAGATAATTTAACAGCGTGTATTGACTTAAGTCACCCAAGCACTGTTGATATTGTAAATAAATCAACGTAAAAGAAATCGAAATAATCAGGTAGAAAAAAGGTAGGAGCGCCAGGGATTAATGCTTACCAAATTATTAGAAATTCTTTGTACCAGCAAGATCATAACCGGCCGTTGATGACCTGTTAATAAAACAAAAATCACTTTTTATCATTCAGAATTTCCTCAGCTTCTTTGAAGAAATTCTCGCAATTTCTTTCTTAAAAATACAAGTTGCAAAATGCAATTAATTACTTTGCAACCTTTTTTCCGATGGGGTTCTTCATCAACTCATAACACAATTAAGGACTTGGTTTTTTAATGCCTGTTAGTAAAAAAATTACTTTACCAGCATCTGACGGATCAATGGCATAATAGTAATCCCGGTCAACCCCTTCGGGTTTTGCAGTTAGGGAAAGCCGGTTTAAAGGCCATGTCCAACTTCCTTTTTTGTAAAAAGAGTTGTTTCGTTCTGGGCAGTTATCAACCATTCATCCGCTTTCCAGTTATTTTTAAGTTGGGGTTTTGATTCTCGATTGAAACTGTTTTTAGATTGCCCCTAATTGCTACAAAAGTTGTTTTTTAATTTTTTCAATTGTCCAGCCACTATGGTGCTCCCATACTGTATAAGGTTTATCTGCATGACGGTCGTTCCACGAATTATCGGTTGAAATGACCGTTACGAACGGCCGTTTACTTTTATCAGCCCGGCTGATTGCTTCTCCAATTACCTGCATTGGTCCTGCTTCAAAAATGAATAAAGGATTCGCAGCATCTGAAAGATCGATCTGGTTTTTTATTGCCTCATAGGCAATTTCAGGGGCATCTACGCAAATAGAAACCGGGTTTGTTTAAAGCCAAACATTTTTCTGAAGGTGAGTGCACTCTCTTTCATCTGTTCGGCTGGCTTAATGCCATTTTCACCCGGATGCTCCTGATTACTTCCCCATAAATGATCGCTGTAAATGTACAAGGGTAACTTATTTTGCAAGCCTCTTGCTGCAATGATAGCCAATGAAAGTGGTGTAGCGCCCCAGTTGTCGTGGTCGTGTTCATTTCCGTCGGCGCTTAGAACAATGCGTCCTTTTCCTTGCCAAAGCGGCGTTTGCGGTCCTGAGCCAGATATTTGTACACAAACAAAAAATTAATATATCCATTTCATAAAATCTTCATTTTGGATAAAAGCACTCTTTTATTTTTATAAATATTCTTTTACCAATAACTTCTGCCGCAACCAATTATTCATTTTGAAAGTTGTTTCCCGTTTATTGTACTTCCGTTACTTTCCCTCCCACTAAAAACGTATCCTGCACGTGCAGCTTTTGAGATAGATGATAAGCCAGGTAATTGAATGGAATGATATTGTGTAAAACGGATTCATTTTCTGTTGCGTCGGTTTCTTCAACTAAAAATACGGTTGCTCCTGCTGACTGAATGGTGTCTGCCAATTTTTTTGTACGATCATAGGATTTACCTTTTGCCAAGATATTTATCACTATACTATTTTTCGCTGTTTCTTTTGGACCATGATCATATTGCGCCATTGGCATACCGTTAAAATTCAGCTTCGTGCTTTCGCTCAGGATCAATGCGGCTTGCAGGGCAGTTCCAATATTGGGTCCGCTACCTGTTATATAAAGTCCGTTCACATTACCCTGTTGCAACAAATCAAAGATAGCATCTGCCATTTCTTTACCTTTCTGTTCATATTTGTTTTCATTGTCAACAAGCAATTGCACCGCATTATCTACATCCACGCCAAATCCTTTAAATAATAGGAGTAACGTATTGATGTAAGTTTTGGAAGAAGAATATTTTTCTTCTCCTGCCAGCATTGAAATAACATTATTTACCGCAGGAAATTTGCAAAGCGTGCTTTCGGTATCATTTGTTATTGCCGTATAGCTTTTAAATAGCTCCCCACACCACAACACTTCCGTACTTTTTCCCGATTGAGATAACAACACACCATTAGAAATTGCTAAGCCTTTGGGCAGGTAATTGAAAAACTCCGAAGCCATTTCGGGGTAAATTTCGATCCCCATATATTTAAAACACAAAGGTGCAAAATAGGATGAGCCCATGCCAATGTAAGGCACGCCGAGCGGCAGTGTGTAAGCCGGCGAATTTTCCAAAAATTCTGTTGCCTTTAAAGGCATTTCTTTAATCTCTGATAACATGAGTTTTCGTTTATGCGATGATAATTTGTTCTTTCTTCTTTTCGTAGGAGAGCAATAACGCTCCTCCTATTGCCAACACTATTCCTAAAAATTCCGTTCCTGATAAATCTTCATTGAGAAACAGCAGCGCCAACACAATGGTGAAAACGGGTTGAAGCGCTCCTGCTATCGTAGTAACGGCTGCGGCTTTTCCTTCGGCCCTGTAGGCTGCAAAACTTGCCAGCACACCAAGACCATTCAACATACCAGCCAATGCGCCTAACGAAAATGTTTTGGATGACATATTGAACTGAATTTTTCCGGACAATAAAAAACCAAGTGTAATCAATACGGATGTGGTTACAAATGCAACATACGACCATTCGGCTGAAATGTGGTTGGTTGTGATTTTTTGCACGGCACTGAAAACACCCCAGCAAAATATGGCAGCCAGTGAAAAAAGAAACCATTCATTTAATCCGATACTTTTAAAAAAAGCAGTTGGGTCGGTAAATAGCAATGTTTCTCCCGACAACATCAGGATGGCGGGAACTGCCAATAAAATGCCCAACACGTTTACCAGGTTAAGCCGCTCTTTGAAAGCAAGCATAGCAATAACGATGGTAACCAATGGATAAAGATTTGTAACGGGTATTACAATGGAGGCTTGTCCGCCCTTACTAAAGGCAAAGAAAACCGCAATATTTCCTGCAATGGCAAAGCAGCCAGCCATACATCCCCAAAGCAATCCTATTAATTTAAAACCGGAACGTTTGCATTTGAAGATGACAAAGGGTAAGGTAAACAGCATACCTACCGTAAACAAGAGGTGATTCATAAAAGGATTCACTTCTTCTGAAATAAGTTTGGCTACCACGCCCCATACACCCCACAATAAGCCCGCAGCTACTGCGTATACAAACCACCTATTATTTTTGAAATTCATTTATTTGGGATTTGATAATTGAAATAATGCTGCACTGCCTAACATACCAGCCTGCTCTTCCAATGCGGAAACTGCTAAATTAAAATCATAACCGGGATAGCAGGATAAATAATTTTTCCCTTTTATTTTTTCGAGGAACGGTTTTAATCCTTTTGCTACGCCACCGCCCAAGACTATCATATCCGGTGCAAATAAATTTACATAGTTATGAATGGCCGTATGCAAATAGCCAATCAACGCTTCAACCACTTCCATCGCATCGGCATCTCCATTTAAAGCAGCTGCAAAAATTGCTTCAACGGATTCGAAGTGTTCGGTTGAATTTTTATTTTTTGCAAGTTCAATAATTCCTGTTGATGAAACCATTGCTTCCAGGCAACCGGTTTTCCCGCAATAACATTCGCCGCCATTATCCGTTATCTTCATGTGCCCGCCCATATGTGCAAGCGGTTGTGGATCAGTAAACTTTCCATTCACTATAAAACCAAAACCCACACCCGTACCCAATGTCAATGTCAATACCCGGTTAAACCCTTTTCCTTTTCCATACAAAGCTTCTCCCAATGAAACAACTCTTGCATCATTATCAATCAGGCAGGGCAATGAAAATTTTTGCTGAAT
>JBBQQP010000195.1:0-6606 GCA_038215675.1 Chitinophagales bacterium
CTTATTTCAGACGCCAGCTTTACCAATTTAAAAATTAAACAGGCGCATCCGGCACTATCTGTTCATTGGGAGATTAAAACCTTTCTTTACCTCGGGGTTTTACTGCTAAGCGGAGGTTTGGGTATCCTGGTGTATAAAAACATTGATAGCATTGGTCACCAGGCGATATTGCTCTTTTTAGTGATGGTTTTTGGTGGTTGTTTTTTCTATTGTTTTAAAAACAAAAAAGTTTTTTCTATTAACCGGGTGACTGCGCCCAATTCCTTGTTCGACTATATTTTATTATTGGCTTGTTGCACCTTTATCATCTTTATCGGGTACCTGCAGTTTCAATACCAGTTGTTTGGTAACCGCTACGGATTGGCGACCTTTTTTCCGATGGTAGTGTTATTTTTTTCTGCTTATTATTTTGATCATCTGGGGGTTTTAAGCATGGCCATTATAAATCTTGCCGGTTGGCTGGGAATCACGGTAACTCCGATCAGTGTATTAACTGCCAACGATTTCAATAACAGCCGAATCATTTTGACCGGCCTGGCATTGGGTGTATTATTGATAGCGATGGCATGGGCTAGCAGGAACAGGAAAATAAAACAACATTTTGAATTGACCTATGCCAATTTTGGTACACATACATTGTTGATCTCCTGTCTTGCAGCTATGTTTCATTTTGATGCTGTTTACCTGCTTTGGTTTTTATTACTTGCGGCCCTGGTCGGCTATTTTTACAAAAAAGCAATGGCCGATAAATCCTTTTATTTTATACTCATTACAACACTGTATGCTTATATCGGTATCAGTTATTTGGTATTTGACTTACTCAATAAAATCGGCGGCGTTAACCTGTCTATTTTGTATATAGGGTTTTTATATTTCATCCTTTCCGGCATTGGACTGATTATATTTTTAATGAGCATTAATAAAAAAATAAAAGCAGTATGATTGCTTATTCTCCATCAGCCATCTACAATCTATTTGTTTGGGAGCAAGCCGCTGAAGCATTAAATCAACACTATCTGCAACGGACGGAATTCGATAAAATCCACACCCGTTTTCCGGTAGATTTATATTCGCCCAATCTATTTATCCGGATTGGGCTATTCATACTCACCCTCATAATCCTGTTGTTTTCTTTTGGTATTGGGATGCTGCTATTCCAAAATTCGTCGGATATTTTTCTTGCAGGCTTGGCAATAATTTTTGGGCTGCTGGCATATGTAGCGTTGGAGTATATGGTAAAAATCAATAAACATTTTCGGTCAGGTGTAGATGATGCCTTGCTGTGGGGAGCAGCATTTGCTCTGTTCGGCGGAATCAGTTACATCACCAAAGCAGGTGACCTTTCAAACTCTATTTTCATTTGTATCATAGCGCTGTACGGAGCAATTCGTTTTGCAGACCGTCTTATGAGTCTCACTGCCTATGTTGCTTTGCTGGGCGTTGTGTTTCTTGCCTGTATTAAACTGGGCCCTACGGTAAAAACCTTCCTGCCTTTTATCATAATGGGTATCTCTGCATTGCTTTATTTTCTGGTGAAACGGGCAAAGTCTTTTACAGACAAACACCTTTATCACCAATGTCTTGCCATCATATCGTTTGCAACCATGCTGGGATTTTATACCGGGGGCAATTATTTTATAGTCAGGGAATTTAGCAATAAACTATTTAATTTAAACCTTGCTCCGGGAGAATCCATCCCATTTGGCTGGCTATTTTGGGTGCTTACTTTTATCATACCGGTGATATACCTTGTCAGGGGAGTTCAGCAAAAGAGCAGCGTTAAGATTCGGGTTGGTTTACTGTTGATTGCTGCCATTGTTTTTACGGTGCGATATTACCATTCCATCCTTGCAATTGAAACATGTATGAGCCTCGCCGCAATTGTGTTGATAGTAATTGCCTATGGTTTAACCAGGTATTTGAAAAGTCCAAAATATGGGTTTACAAATGTTGATACAGGTTCAACCGATGCCGTAGCTAAATCACAAGTTGAATCGTTGGTAGTTGCATCCACGTTCAACAGTAAACCGACTGATGTTGGTAACATCAATTTTGGTGGTGGCGATTTTGGGGGTGGTGGGAGTAGTGGTGAATTTTAGAAAAGCATCTGGCATCGCCTGCTCAATCAAAGCAATTGAATTACCGGCAATTCCCACAAAAGAAAAAGTCGCTAAAATGGGATCCACTCCACTTTAACGACCATCTTTAATTTACACTGAAACCTATAATGAGTTGTATGCGTCTTTTTTTGACCGAGCCTTTCTTTTTAATTTTTTCAATTTCCCTCAATTGCTGTATTCATTACTAACCCTAAATAATGCCAAACAGTAAGTCATTGATTTACAGTAAACTTTTATCTTTAGCGAGGTAGATTTTTCTATTTTTGGGAAATAAATCCCCGATTGGGGAATTTCTTAAATGAGGTATTACTGACATTAGATATTTGCTGCTCGCAAATTGAAGTTTATTAAAACGATCATATTTTTTTATTTTACAGGCAATAGGTCAGCAAGTAAAAAAGGAGTTTATATTTTAAGAAGGTTGAACTGTTTAGTCACATTTTTTTCACAACAACCATTCTCAACCAAGCGCATTGCTGTTTTTTAGTACTTTTAAAAACTAAACTGATTTCACTGATGTCGAGAAGCAATACCAGGATTATTTCATTGATTGCCTGTTTTATTTTTATATTAAGTATTTGTCTGAATGCACAGGGTAATTTCAATTTAAAGTTTAAAAACTCAGCGGTTTATGCTGGTATTGAAGTTGGATCAAAAGGAGTAAAGATGAGCATCCTTGAGGTGGGAAAAAATGCACAGAAAAACGGAGCGTTCAATATATTGAAAGATACTTCTATCAACACCGACTTCATTTCCTTTTCCGATAAAACATTTGAAGCAACATTAAATGGATTGCATAGTTTATACCAGGCGGCGCTACTGGATTATAATATTCCGGCCGAACGTATTTTTTCCGTCATCAGTAGCGGTGTAAAAATGCAAGCCGAAAAAGACAATAAAAAAAGTTGGATTTTAAGTCTTTCAGATTCTTTCCTTGTAAGGATAAAGGAACCAAAAAGAAAGGTGGAACTAATTGATGCAATGGCGGAAGCAAGATTAAGTCATCTGGGTATAGTGCCGGAATCGAGACGCTACACGACTTTTTTAATTGACATTGGAAGCGGCAATACAAAGGGAGGTTATTTTCCCAATGGAAACACAGAAGTATTGAAGCTTTTTAACCTCAACTGGGGTACGAAAACTACAGCCAATGCAACCGATGTAAGAACTGGGGATGATAAAACCGTGAAGAATTTCAGTAAACACCTGGCCAGGGTGTTAGCAGGAGCAGTTGATACAGAAGTTATTTATGCTGTGAACGAGAGTGGTGCCTACAATATGAGTGATTACATCGCTTTTAGTGGCGGTATTGCCTGGTCGGTGGCCAACCTGATGTACCCGGAGCTGGTGGAGAATTCAGTAGTGCCCGTGACCTATAGCGAGGTAGAAAAATTCAACGATTTGTTGGTAAACAATTATGCGATGCTTTCGGATGTTGCTATCGTAAAAACCATCACAGACAAGAGTCTGGATAAATTTGCCATCGGAACAGAGATAAAAAGGGTGAACAAAGTATTTGACCAAAAATCGCTCATGGCAGGTACTGGTTTGCTGCTGAAGATAATGCGCCAGTTTGAAGGTGTATATGACAAGAAGCAATTTTACCTGGTAAAAAATGGTCAGGTGGGATGGATCTCTGCTTATGTAAATCAAAAGGTTTCAAAGTAGTATACGCAACCAATTCCCTACCTTTTGATAGAAAGATTGAATATACTAAACCGAACATGAAAGATCTTAAGTCTCCTATATTAATTTTGTTATCAGCATTGTTATTGATAGCTACAGGTTTATTGATTACCTCTCTGTATTATTTTTATTACAAACTGCCGGTGCAGGTTACCGCTGCCGGTAAGTCCGGTAGCGAGACTACCGCAATGGTTAAAAACACCAATGATTCGCTTGTAAAGATGTATGCGTCTACAATTACTGAGTTGGAAAAAAATTTTGATAAGGCATGGACTAACACCGATTCGTTGAAAACCAACCTCGATATAAAACTGGATGAGTTTCACAACCTGAGAAATGAAATAATAACGGTTTTAAAGGAACGTGGTGCAAATGGTGATTTAGGAGTGGCAAGGCAGAAAATAGTTGAATTGCAGCAAAAAATTGAAGCATTGCATTACACCAATATGGATGTTGAAAAGGAAAATAAGCGATTGATTGTATTACTATCACGCCTGACGAATTATGATAATAAATTTGGACAGCAAAATGGGGCAACCGGAGGAATCGCTAACCGGCCATCTTTTTCAAAAACTTCTCTTAACGGCGATATTTTTTTATTGAACGAATTGCGTTTTTCAGCTATTCAAATCGAAAATGAACGGGAGCAAGAAACGACCAAGGCTGACCAAACAGAAAAATTATCCGGTTCATTTAAAATAAAAAACAGGAATATTCAAACCAGCAATGCAGAAATAATGATTGTAGTGGTGCAACCGGATGGTAAAGTTGCACAAAATTCAACATGGGATGCAGGAACGTTTGAAACTGCAGAAGGCAAAAAAATATATTCTGGTAAATTGAGCGTTGATTACAATAAGGGAGAAGTGAAACAATTGGTGTTTTCCTTAACTGCTGATAAATACCAGCATGGTGATTATACATTGAAAGTGTACCACAAAGGCATATTGATAGGGGAGATTAAAAAGACACTGTCGTAGATTTTTGATACCCATCCCAATTTTTAGCCGGTTTTAAACCAATGTGTTTTCGTAAAATTTCTGAACTAAACAGGTTTATTTGATAAACAATTTGTAAGATCCGCTCAGCGTTGCAGCTCCTTTTTTATCCCACAAATTAAAATTCACAATCACATGGTTTGCCTTGTTTTTGATCTCTGTGATCACTGCATTTAGCGTGATGTATCGGGAGTCTTCCGGCGAAACGCCTGTTTCGTCAAAAGCGGCAAACAAATCTTCTGAATTTAATATCTCGGTACCATTGCTCAGTTTTACTACCTGCTTGCTACCAGGGAAAACCCTTCCTCCAGATTCGGTCCATCCTTTATCAATGATTAAAACCATGTTTACATTTTGGTTGATGTCAACTTTATTGTTTGCAGGTACCATACTTTCATCATCCAAAACAAGGTAGGCTTCGCTAACGGTAAAACCCTTACTGACTATCTTAATTCCATTTTTGATAAAGGCGTTGTTTGCTGCAACCGTTTTAACCGGGATCGGTTTTTTTACAGTTTTCTTTTTTTGAGCCAGCAACGAAAGACCTGAAAATAACAGTACACTCAATAACAGGAGAAAGCGAACATGGAAATTTTTCATGGATGATTTTATTAAGGTTTCAAAATACGACAATCATATCAATAAACGATGATATCCATAATTCATTGTGATGCACTCCAATGCATCAATGTAGATGAAGTGCCGGGCTTTGCTTCGGCATTTATTTCAATTTGATGTTTTATCTAATTTTGTAAAACACCCAGGTTCATTCTTCACGAGGCTAACTGAATTAAAAAATGCAATCCTTAAAATTAGTTTTTCACTAAGAATCAAGTAATACAGATTAAAATGTAGAATGTTGAAATTAAGTTATCCTATGTTGCCTATTTAAGTGGTTCAAAAAAATTAAACTATTTCTTTTAAATAATATTGTAGCCAGACTTAATTTAGTAGATCTAATTCGAGTCGGTCGGTTAAGTCGGTTTAAAATAAATATGTTTGTATTAATTGCTATTTAAAATTAAGTGAGTGCTAACCCGGTAAAATATAATGAAAATGGTTTCCGACGCTGAAAAGTCAGTATATAAAAAAAGACTGCTGCAAAAATGCATTCTGCTGATTGAAATGCGCATTACAGCAAATACGCAGGCAATTGCCGATGCGCAGGATGCTGCCAACGCTGAAGAAAAAAGTAGTGCCGGTGATAAATACGAAACCTCCCGGGCGATGAGTCATTTGGAAAAAGACATGCACTCCCGCCAATTGGCAGCTAACCGTATGGAACTGGCTGCCTTATTTAATTTGGATTGTACCACTTTGTACACTGAAGGAGCTAAGGGAAGTTTGGTAGCATGTGACGACTATTCTTTTTTTATCGCAGCAGGTCTGGGCAAAATTAATTTTGATGGTAAGGAAGTTTATTTGCTTTCGCCCGAAGCCCCTTTGGCAACATTGTTGTTTAAAAAGAAAGTTGGCGACCGTATTTTGTTTAATAAGAAGCTGCTGTTGATAACAGCCGTTTTTTGACGAAACACTTTCTAATTAAAGCCAATTACGGTTGATTGGACAAATAAAAATAAGTTAGATAACAACGCAGGAGGGATGACCACCTTTATGCGGAAAATTAATTTTATGAAAAGTGCGTATAATTTGCTGGCGTTAACCGAACTGTCAGCCTGGCAAAAACAAATGTTGAAGCGACCCACGCTACTCAATGGGCTTTCAAAAAAACTTCAAACAAAAATCAACGGCTGGATTCCTGAAAAGATACACAATGCTATTACTGTAACCATCAAGCAAAT
>JBBQQP010000196.1:0-6543 GCA_038215675.1 Chitinophagales bacterium
CCAGCCTTCCGGAAAATTTTTCCTTACCGCTTCTTTTTAGATATAGCAGTATCCGGTGAGATACGTATACCCGGTCAGGAAGATGGACTCTTTTTCATTGGTGCATCCAATCGGCTCCCCAATAAAAACACATCAGTAATAAGCCTTAACCAGCCTTCAAGCTACCAAGGCTTTTTTAAGCTATGGTTTTATTGACCAGAAGATGAATTAAATGGGAGGTAAATGGATTTACAACAGGAGTAGCGGATGGCCAACAATGTTGAGCAAATAACAAAGGTGGTGGTTGCAGTAGATAATGAATCTTTTACTACTCACTTCATTTTAAAATGTGCGTTCCAGAATGGAGGTTTTCCCACTACAAAGATGCCAACAGATTTAATATCATTCCTGTATTGCACACATTGCGGTCCTTTTATCGTCACCGAAGTATACCAAATGTTTAATAGTGTAGAACCATTTTTGGCGGTTAACCGGAGAGCGGGCATATCACTACAATTAAAAATCTCTTGCTTTAAAGCGTTAAATAAATTACCTGCTACAGTTATTAAATATTTATTATACATTTAATACGTCACAATAATTCTTAATAACTCTAAATCAAATTTTAATGAAAGTTTTTTCAACAGGTATTTTACTGGCAGTGTTGGCTAGCGCCCTGCTGCTTTCGCAATGCAATGTAAAAACGGCAGACAGCCAATCTGCTCCATTAGGATCCGCAACAACTTCCTTCAATGGTTTTGGCAGCCAGGCAAAATGGGGCGAGCACCTTGTTACCATCGGCGGTTGTAACGATTGTCATTCACCAAAAAAGATGACCGACCATGGCCCTGAGATAGACAGCAGTTTATTATTATCCGGCCACCCTGCACAGATGCCACCACCCGATGTAAACAGACAAGAAATGGAAAGTAAAGGATTATCAGTAACCAATACCTTAACTGCCTGGGTTGGACCATGGGGAATTTCCTTTGCCGGCAACATAACTTCAGACTCAACCGGAATTGGTAACTGGAAAGAAGATCAATTTGTTAATGCTTTAAGGAATGGAAAATATAAAGGATTGGCCGGTACTAGATCGTTGTTACCTCCAATGCCCTGGCAGATGTATAAGCATATGACTGATGATGAATTGAAAGCTATTTTCGTCTATCTAAAAACAACCAAGCCAATTAATAATGTGGTACCACCAGCATTACCACCTGTTTCTGCACCACGTGCTTAATTTATTTAGTAGAGTGTTGCAAAGGGTCTGGTGAGTTGGTAAATCTATTAAAACTAAAGTATTGTCGAAATCATTTAATCTGGCATTTTAGTTATTTGAAGCAAGATTGCCAGAAAGTGAATACCGAAGTCTGAAGGGAAATTATTAATAGTTTGTATCCATAACGTTCCTGTTAAACGCCTTGTTTTGGAACTCAAAACAAGGCGTTTTTTAAATCAGTACACTATGGCAGCCATCAGGCGCAGCATGGAAAAATTGTGCTGGTGAATTGCTTTTTATTTTGGCTTCACGGTTTTCATTTGTATAACATCCACCAAAAATGCAAAGGCCATAGAAAAATAAATATATCCTTTTGGAATTTTGAACTGTAAACCTTCTGCAAGCAGTGATACCCCTATCATCATTAAAAAGCAAAGCGCCAGGATTTTAAACGAAGGATGTTTGTAAATAAAATCGCTGATGGGCCTGGAGGCGATGAGCATAATGATCACCGTTACGATCACCGCTGTATACATCACCCATAATTCATTCACCATTCCTACCGCAGTAATGATAGAATCTATTGAGAAAACAAGATCCAGTATAATTACCTCACCTAACAGTTTTCCAAAGCTTGCTTGTGCCGGAACATTGGGTCCTTGTTGTGTCGAAATTTCCGACTTGTGATATATTTCCCGGGTACTTTTGTACAATAAAAATAACCCACCTCCTATCAATATCAACGATTTCCCGGAGAATGGAATATCAAATAAAGTAAACAAAGTTTGATCAAGTTTTAATATCCAGGACAACACTGCAAGCAACAATAACCGCATGATCATAGCCAGTCCAATCCCCCAATAGCGGAGTTTATTGCGTTGATTTTTCGGGTAACTTATCGGATAGTATCGATATAAATATGATATTGTCGATACCTAATATTACCTCCAGTGCAATCAGGGAAAATAGAGCGATAATTACTTCTGACATGATTAATTCGTTATTAATTTAAGCTAAGTATTTTTAAAAGGGGTTCTCCGCCAGGCTCCCTGGGTGTGCCTTCACAACTTGAGACACAAATACCAGGCATTCAATTATAAAAAACTGTGATGCAAACTACCTATCTGCCATTTTACTTAAATCTAAACCCGTACATATCGCAAACAAACCTTTTGTTTGTTTAATAATATCGCGGTTATTTAATAGGTTTACGGCGGTATTGGTACATCACTTTTATTATTTCAACTGAATTTATGGCAACAGTAAACAGCTCAATCTTCGTTTCAAAATAAAATTTTTGTGAACTCATCTGACAGACAACTTACCTATTTACTTAACAAAAACTAAAATATACATATGAAAGTAATTGTATTGATTGTTCTAACAATGCTGTCTTTTTTACCAGCAGAGGAGCATACAACCAGCCAGTTAGAAATGATTGGTGCATGGGCTGCAAAGGAGGGGAAGACAAGTTTTACGCTGGTATTTGAGGATGGCTATTTTTCATTTGCATGTTTTGATATACAGGGCAAAAAGTTTATCCGTACCTATGGCGGTACTTTTACCGCATCCGTCGGAGCGCTAAATTTCAGGTTTGAGTTTGATTCGGCAGAAAAGGAAGCAGTAGGTACCCAAAAAAGGATGATTGCCAGAATTGATGGTAATACACTGTTGCTTGATACCGGAAACGGAATCAAGGAATGGACAAAAATTGATGACGGAAAAAATGCCCTTGCTGGTATCTGGCGAATAACCGGAAGAATGCGAAACGGCCAGATGGAAGTGATGCCTTTGAGAGCAAGGAAAACCGTGAAACTATTATCCGGCACCCGGTTTCAATGGGTAGCGATCAATACTGAAACAAAGGAATTCTTCGGAACCGGTGGGGGGACTTATACCTTCCTGAACGGAAAATACACAGAGCATATTGAGTTCTTTTCCAGAGATAGCAGCCGGGTAGGCGCTTCACTTACTTTTGATGGCAGCATTAATAATAAAGTGTGGACGCATAGGGGAGCCAGTTCTAAAGGAGATTCAATTCATGAAGAGTGGACAAGAGAAAACTGACTCATAATTTTAGCGGTGTTTATCATAGGGTATAATCAGGTGCTGTTTGCTTAGTATGCATATACTTCAAATATTTCAAGTAAAATCGTCAACGGACAAAACGGAAAAATTGATGGTAAAAAACCGGTGTCTGCTACCAAAGTCACCATAGCCATTATTGCGTTTATACTGATAGGATTGATAATGTATTATTTTAGTCAGCACCTAACCAATTGATGCAGGTCTTAACTTCGAAGAGCTCTGGCAGTTGGGGAAATAATCTACGAATGGGACATCAATAGACAGAGGCAACCGGCATAGTGTCGGCATCTTTAAACGCCACCGTATAACTTTCTTTATAAAGTGCCGCTTCACCCTTTTTACCCACTGCCAGCAGGCTCTGGTACAGTCCCATCAAAGACCAGCCATTGTTCGGGTTGGCAAGTAAATCTTCACGGTACACTTTTTCTGCAAGGGCTGGTTGTTTCATTTTTAAAAGACAGGCACCGAGGTATTGCCGGGCAGGTATCAGCCATTCCTGTGGCTCCCTGTAAATGAGTTTATCCTCTTCCTCAATCGCTGCTTTAAATGCTGCAATGGCATCTGCACTTTTTCCTTCGGCATAAAATAGTTGGCCTTTTAAAATCCCTGCTGCAATCCCCGCCATTTGCACCGGTGCATTAAACGGCATAGAACGGGTGGTGAGTGAACTATCCTGCTTGTAAGATTCCAGCCGGGTCAGCAATTGGCTTGCAGCCAAACTATTTTTAAAATGAATCTGTGCAAGTCCCTTTGCAAAACAATCCAGTATCGTCGCATATTTCCAGCGCTCATCCGGTGCAGGCGATGCTAATATTTCCTGCCATTTTCCCATTCTTACCATGGCCATCACCGGCAGCATAAATACACCCTGGCTATGTGGATCTTTCTCTATATTGTTGGTAGTTGCCAGCATGCGGTTTTTGGCCCGGAGGTACATAGGGACAGCCTGGTTGTACATGCCTGCATTGATTGCGCAATAAGACTGCACGGCAAATACGTGTACACTATTATTTTTGCCAATACCCAAATTAGGCGCCAGGTCATCTACGTTATTATTCACGTTGTTTGCATCTTCATTTACGGTAACTCCTTTTGCAAATAGTCCGTTGCGCTGGTACATGTGAGTGGCCATATGCACCATATGGCTCACACCGGGCATTGCATCTTTCAGTCGCTCCGCACTTCGAAGGGCCAGCTGCGGTTCATGGGAAGCTTCTGTAAGGTGGATGTAATAGTGCAGAGCTGCCGGGTGCAGCCGCTGCCGTAGCAGCATAACTTCGCAAAGGTTTACCAGTTCCGGCGTCCAGCTTTTCGGACTGCCATCGTTGTTCCAAAAATCCCATTTGTGTTGCAGCATCACGGCATCTATATATAGTGCCTTCATATCGTCGTCGCTGTTAAACTGTTTTACCAACAACCGGATAGCGGCTGCATAACTGCTGTCTAGTTGAGGGCGGTCACTATTGCTAAAATCGGTAGAGTATCTAAGCTGCATTGCTTTTATCAATCCCTTTTCCTTTTCAGATGCAGCAGCCATATTATACTGCATTTCCTTTAGTACGGCCGGAATGCCAGGTCCCATTTTATAAAAATAACTATTGTAATAAGGCCCCATTGCAAGTGCTTGCCCCCAATAAGCCATGGCACATGTTTTATCAAAACGGGCGGCTTCTTTAAAGGAAGCAAGCGCTTCTCTGAAATGGTAGCTGTAATAAAAGTTTAGTCCCTGGTTAAAATAAATTTGTGTACTATCGTTGGAGGTTGTAATGCTATAACTGTAGTGCCCCCATCCCGGAAGTAGCGGAATAAATTTACCAATCTCATTGGCAGTGATATCGGTTGTAGGAAACCCACAGGAAATGATGTCGTTCTTTTCAACAGACGGTCGGTTCGCAACCGGTTTGTAAAAAGTTTTTCCTGCTGCAATCAGCAGCAGCACAAAAAACAAAAGTATCGGGGTAACAAATATGTTTTTCATGCTGCTTCAATTTATATGGAAGGTAAAAAATATTAGTTGGAAAACTTCGTGTTACCGGATATTTTATATCTCCTTGAATGCGTCAAACGTTAGAAAGGGGATTGACTTTTTCTTTAATAAAAAGGGTAGTTATTTTGACTCAGGTGTTTGTAGTAACATACCCAGAAATGAACCTGTCACCGAAGCGTAACAATTTTGGAAACAAAAATTTAGAGGTGTAAAGCTACATCCCGTGTCAGTTTTTTTGCACACAGCCATGTTCAATAATTGGCTAAAGTCATTCTGGCGGGAAAGACTTTTTTTGGGCAATATAAAGGGAGAATTCAATTGATGGTAGAAATAATATGAACAACACCCGGCCGGCGGGTCGACTTAGCTTATGCCATTTCCAATTGCTCCGGGAAATTATGATCAATAACCTTTGTATGCTTTGTTGTTAACACTCCGGTGATGCGTAGTTTCACGGGAACCGCTACAAGCGGACAAGGCCAATACAAATACTAGTAACGCTGGCAGTAATTTGATAAGATAATTTTTCACGGGAGTATATTTAGTTTTAAAGTCAGGGTGCACAGTTTAGAAATTCCGATTTAATAATTGAACGATTAATTGCACGTTTTTATTGTAAACAGCATCGATTCAGTTGGTTGCCGTGGACCAAAAAAGAATGAGCGATGCGCAGATATAAATAACTTACCGCCGTTTATATAATTACAAGATGGCGCCCCTTCTTTAATCCTTAACTTTAAAATATGTTTACATTCATTGCCTGGATCATCCTCTTTATACTTTGCTGGCCACTGGCTATTTTGGCATTGGTTATCTATCCGGTTTTTTGGATGCTTACCTTACCGTTCCGCCTGCTTGGGATTGCGGTGGATGGCGTTTTTGGATTATTAAAACGCATCATAATGCTACCTGGTAGGTTACTACAGCGGTACTAACTTCTACAGTTTTTTAATTCATTTTGTTGTAGACCTGAACGGCCACATAATGATTGGCTTTTTGATCCGCTTTGGCACAAGCCCAATTAATGCATTCAGCTTATGCAGCTTTTATTGAAGTAACCCTGGCTGTTACATTTAATACCGGAGGCAATAAATTTAGATGGGTGTTTGCTGAAGCTGCCGAACCAGTGAAACAAAACTTAAACAGTTGCCGTTATAAACTATGCCACTTCATCTTTTGACAAATTCTGATTACCTCCGGTATTAATTTTTTTAAACTCAAGCATTCTCTTCTTGTCCACATAATGCGTTGCACAAGCATCTTCAAT
>JBBQQP010000197.1:0-6527 GCA_038215675.1 Chitinophagales bacterium
AATGTGAAAATTCGAAAATGTGAAAATGATTGAAACACTTTAACGAATGTGAAAATGAGGAAATTCGAAAATGTGAAAACGATTGAAACACTTTAACGAATGTGAAAATCAGAAAATTCGAAAATGTGAAAATGATTGAAACACTTTAACGAATGTGAAAATCAGAAAATTCGAAAATGTGAAAATGATTGAAACACTTTAATTAATGTGAAAATTCGAAAATTGGGAAATTGGAAAATGATTGGGATGCATCAGTCAGCTTTGTAAAAACAATTAACCGATATACAAACCATTCAACTAAAAAATTTACAACATGGCTATCATCGCACCATCATTGCTTGCTTCCAACTTTTTACAATTACAGGAAGAATGTAACATGCTGAATAAAAGCGAGGCAGACTGGTTTCACCTGGATGTGATGGATGGACGTTTTGTTCCCAACATTAGCTTTGGCCCAATGCTGATAGAATTCTTTAGAAAAGCCACTACCAAGGTTTGTGATGTACATTTAATGATTGAAGAACCCGGTAATTTCGCAGAACTTTTTAAAAAGGCCGGTGCTGATATTTTATCGGTACACATGGAGGCCTGCCCACATCTGCACCGCAATGTTCAACAAATAAAAAGCCTGGGAATGAAGGCTGGCGTGGCTTTAAACCCCCATACACCGGTTGAATCGCTGAAAGATATTTTAGGGGATATCGACATGGTTTGCCTGATGAGTGTGAACCCGGGTTTTGGCGGACAATCATTTATACCCTACACCCTTCAAAAAATCAAGCAACTCAGGGCCATGATTGATGAACGTGGACTGGAAGTGAAAATTGAAATAGATGGTGGCGTAACCGAAGCAAATGCCAAACAAATTATTGATGCGGGTGCGGATATATTGGTTGCCGGAAGTACCGTTTTTAAATCAGCTGACCCCATTGCAACCATTGAACGACTTAAAGCAATCTAAGGGTATCATACATCTGGTGCACCACATCGGCTGATTGCTTTACCCAATTGGCTTCTTCCTTATTCCACTTGTATTTTTTACCAATAATCCGGTCAAGCAGGTCGTACCCTTTCATGGCCTCCGCCTTATTGTAATAGCAATTGATCCATTTTTCTTCCACTGTTGCTGCCGACTTGATAGAAACGCCGCCACGATACCATTTGAAGCAGGTGGGGAAGCCAACAAAGGAAATGATAGTACCGCTCCTGTTTGCATTATCAGCTAAAAATTTCGAATAGAAAAGCACACATTGTTCTGTTCTTTGTTTGATGGCACTATCCGATTCTGACCTTGCAGGCTTTATGCGCCATTGATTGTTGGAAGCATGGAACGGATCATCCGCCGGGTTCGGTTGCATTTTAGCATCAGCTTTGTATTCAACTTTTTTTGTATCACCCTGTTTCATTAAGATCATTTGTTTGGCACCAATGGCAACAATTTTTAATTGAGCTTTACCTCCTGAATTATATTCAATGTTGATCGTTTTATTGACTTCATCCAGGGTCCATTTTCCGAACTTTATTTTATCTCTTGGATTTTCAACTACAGAAGCGTCTTCAAAAAATGAAAATCCACGATACGGCATTTCAAGTCCATCGCCGCCGCCGGATGATGCAGCATCTTCTGCATCCTCTTTATTCTCCCAGTTTTGGCACAATAATTTTTTTATATCTGTAGCAGCCGATAAATCTGTGAGGGTGGAAGCGATTGAATCCTTTTTTGGCGCATCTGCTTCGGTAATCTTTGCATTGTCATTGCATGCTGAAACAATTATCGTAAAAAATGTAACAATCAATATATATATTTTCATGGTTTAATTTTTTCAAAAGTATTGATAAGGTTTCAGAACTTTGCACCGGTCATAATTAAAAGAATAAAAAAAATTACCTTCAATAAATGAGAATACTTTCTGTCCTTGTATTATCACTGGTTTGTATGTTCAGTTCGGCCCAAAAGAAAACAGCCTTTGTAAGCGGAAACGTACTAGATGCAGATGAAAATCCGCTAGCCAAAGTATCCATTGTCATTTTAGGAAAAACCACCGGCATCGTAACCAACGATAGTGGCTATTTCCGGATACAGGTTCCCGCAGACAAATCCCTTGCACTTATTTTTACCTATACCGGCTACGCAGAAACGCAAAAAAATTTTTTCCTAAGCGACAGGGAAGAAGAGATAATTACGCTGCGCATGGAACGCATCGGAAAAACACTTGAAACCGTGGTAGTAGGTGAGGAAAGAGAACGAAAAGAATTGGGATTGACAAAAATAAATCCTAAAAATGCGTTGGTACTTCCCAGTACTGTTGGTGGTATTGAAGGATTGATAAAAATATTGGTGGGCAGCAACAACGAACTCACTTCTCAATACACCGTAAGAGGTGGCAACTACGACGAAAACTTAATCTATTTGAATGACTTTGAAATCTTCAGACCCTACCTGGTTAGAAGCGGACAGCAGGAAGGCTTGAGTTTTATCAACCCGGAAATGGCAAAGAACGTCAATTTTTACAACGGCGGCTTTCAATCAAAATATGGCGATAAAATGAGTAGTGTGCTGGATGTACAATATAAAAAACCGAAAGATTTTGGAGGCTCGGTTTATGTTAGTCTTTTAGAACAAGGCTTTCACCTGGAAGGATCTTCAAAAAAAGAAAAAGTAACTTACCTGCTTGGCGTAAGAAACCGAAGCAACCGCAACCTGTTGAGCAGCCAGGAAATAAAGGGTGCTTATATTCCTTCCTCATCCGATGTGCAGGGCTATGTTACCTACCAGGTAAGCAATCGTTTGCAACTGGAACTGCTAACCAATTTTTCCGGCACAAAATTCAGCCTGATTCCTGAATCTGCTCAAAAGACAACCTCTGTTTTTTCGCCGCTCTTTACATCTAATCTCGGACTGGATATTAGTTTTGAAGGACAGGAAAGAAATGCTTACAAAACCAGCATGATTGGTTTGAGTGCATTGTATACACCCAATAAAAAACTTCGGTTAAAATGGATGCTGAGCCGTTTTCAAAATAAGGAAAATGAAAATTTTGACATTGCAGGTGCTTACCTTTTTGGCGACCGCGACTTTGATAACAGCAGCAGTTCATTTGGCCAAATCGTAAATCCGCTCGGCGCAGGATTCTATCAAAATTACGGTCGCAATCAGTTAGACATAGCGGTATGGAATGCAAGCCTGAAAGGCAGCCTGGATAAGGGAAAGCATTTTATACAATTTGGCAACAGCATTGAGCAAACGAATATCGACGACCGGTTGTATGAATGGGAATACCAGGACAGTGCCGGCTACTCGTTACCGTTGAATACCGGGTTACTCAATAAATTTTTACAGTCATCTGCCAATCTTTCCATTCAAAAATATAGTGGGTATTTACAGGACAATATTAATCTGCAAAACCAACATGGCGACATCACACTTCAAGGCGGCATCCGGTACAACTACAATTCGCTGAATAAAGAATTTTTTATCAGCCCACGCATACAGGTTAGCTATAAGCCCAATTGGATTAAAGATGTGGTGGTAAAACTGGCAGCCGGCTCATATAACCAGCCCCCATTTTACAGGGAGTTAAGAAAATATGATGGCACCTTAAACACGGATGTAAAATCTCAAAAAAGTTACCAGGTGGTAGCAGGATTGGATTACAATTATAAAAGAGGCGCCCGGCCGTTCAGGGTAACAACAGAGGCTTACTACAAACAAATGAGGGATATCAATCCCTATGATATCGATAATGTAAGGATTCGTTATTTTGGTAATAACAATGCGAAAGCGTACGCCTACGGTATCGAGACCAGGTTTTACGGCGAATTGGTAAAGGATGCCGAAAGCTGGCTCAGCATAGGTTTGATGCGTACCCGGGAGAATATAGAGGGCGATCATTTCTTCAATTATAAAAATGCAGCCGGTGAAATAATTTCTGCGCAAACCGTGGATAGGGTACCAACCGACAGTATCCGGAATGAGGTGGGTTGGCTGCGGCGTCCAACAGATCGATTGATCACTATCGGATTATTTCTACAGGATTATCTGCCCAATAATAAAAATTTCAAAGTCCACCTCAATATGCTGTATGGCAGCAATATGTCGTTCAATATTCCCAACAGTGTGAAGTACAGAAATGCACTGATCATTGATCCTTACATCAGGGTAGACATTGGTTTCAGTGCTTTGCTATTAAGCGAAAAAAATCAACGCAGAAGTCACAATCCTTTTAAAGACTTTGATAATATCTGGGCAAGCTTTGAAGTATTTAATTTGATTGACCGACCCAACACAATCTCTTATCAATTGATAAAAGATTTTTCCAACACCACTTACAGTATCCCTAACAGATTGACGCCGAGGTTGATAAATTTTAAAATTGTGGGAAGGTTTTGATCTGGATAAATGACAATAAAAAATCTGAGGCAGCTAATAATGGCGAGGCAAATATATTACTTTCAGTAACCTGCCTTTTTTGGCTGACAGCCAAAATTATTAGCTGGAAACTTTGGTTAACGGAACGACTATTTCCAGTTATGCCCGCCTTTAATTTTCTTTCTGCTGTTCCTGCGATTGTTCATTGGATATTGTTATTGGCTTCTGTAGCCTTATTGATTGCGTTGACCATACGGCCCGCATACAAGCCTCTTCAATATATTCTATTGCTGGTAGAAGTATGCTCCTGTCTGCTCGATGAAAACCGTTGGCAACCCTGGGAATATTTGTACCTGTTTATACTCTTACTGTTCGTTTTAAATAAAAGTGGGAAAACGCTGCTACTGCACTCCTGCTTCGTAATCGTATTGGCTAGCATTTATTTTTACAGTGGCATCCACAAAATGCAGGAAAGCTTTGTTACCCATATGTGGGATCATACCATCTTGAAAAGAATGCTGCATTTACCGATCCCTTTTCGGTCAAAAAACTGGTTGCATTATTGCGGCTATACATTGCCAATTGTTGAATGCGCCGGAGGAGTCGGACTGTTGTTTGCTGCTACAAAAAAAATAGCTGCCACATTACTGATAGCGATGCATGTATTTATTTTAGTACTACTCGGTCCGTTGGGAACAGGATACAATTTAATCGTTTGGCCATGGAACATTGCCATGATATTTTACCTGTATTACCTCTTCATTAAAAATGAAACGGTGTCATCCATCCAGTTTTGGTGCAGCCCAGGTGGTCGCAGCAACAAGTGGTCGGTGAGTACACCGACCACTGCTGAGCCTCGTTCTGTGTACTCACCAACCGAAATCAGGAATGATAATTTTGGATCAACCCACCGATTTTATTTACCCGGCTTTCGTTTAAAAATATTATTGTTTTGCTGGGCTGTTTTTCCTGCTCTTAATTTTATTGGCTGGTGGGATCATTATCTTTCCTGGAATCTTTATTCGCATACTTTACCTACCATGACGATTTGCATAACGGATATCCTTACTGATAATCGCTTAAAACCTTACCTCAATAAAAAAGTAAATCCGCTGATTTGTGAAGGCAATGCGCAGCTCAACATCCAAACCTGGGCTATGAAGGAAATGAATGTGCCACCCTATCCGGAACTAAGGAACTACAAAAAAATAAAAGCATATTGGCTCAAAAATTACCCGGCAGACAAAGTAGATTTTATTATTTATGATTTCACCTCTTTTGGCAGGAGAATAGAAGCTAAATAGCAGTTCGGAATATAAGCTCTACATTTCAACTAACAGCGCCTACAAATAAATTCCTATGCAATAATTCCATTACTTATTCTTGCCCCCTATCCAGTTCCCAATCTTCGGTTCTAAATGGATTTACCGGAAGCCCTTCTTTACTAAACAAATTACCGATCGCCGGATTGCTAAATGCAAACCGAACTTTTTTTATCCCCGCTAACAATTAAAAAGCGAATAAAACTTTAGATAATTTGGCGGGTGAAATAGTTGTTCTATTTTCGACAAAATTTAAAGTATGAAAAAAATATTATTGATTGTCTGTATTGCCTTTGCAGGATGTGGGGCCAAAACAAATGAGGATCGTGCCAAAGAATTAATCACCCAAAGTTTAAAGGCAAAATTGCCGGATTTTAAAGACTATGAGTCGGTTAATTTTGGCACCATGGGCAAAGCATTTTTACCATTTGAAGAAACCAGGCTGTTTGTTTCAAATACACAGGCAATTAAAAACTATACCGACTCCCTTGCCATTTTACAGCAATCCATTGATGACACCAAAAATCCTGGTGCTCCAAATACTGTCACTGTTGTAAAAGAAGCCATACAGCGATTGCAGGACAGCATCAAAGTTAAAAAAGAAAATATTGCTGTAAGTAAAAGTAGCTACACCCCCGAAGAATTGTTTAAAATCACCCACGGCTACACGTTAAAAGACAAGAACGGAAAACCGGTGCCGGTAGAAGAGGCCTACTATTTTGACAAGGACTTTAAGGGTGTTGTGAAAATGAAAAAGGTGTATTAACCGGTTCCTTATTTATTTACTACCATACATCATCTGCAACAGGAACGTTGCCCCTTCTATTTAATCATCA
>JBBQQP010000198.1:0-6524 GCA_038215675.1 Chitinophagales bacterium
GGCATTACCCGGAATTTTAACCGGTATTATTTTATCAGTGTCGAGAGCTGCTGGCGAAACTGCACCTATTTTATTTACAGGGGTTGCCTTTTATATCAATGGTGTCAGCGCCTCTGTTAACCAGGAATTTATGGCGCTGCCTTATCATCTCTATATGCTGTCTACACAACACCAGTCCATAGAACAGGTAAGGCCGCTGGCCTACGCCACTGCAGTGGTATTAATTGTGTTGGTATTTGTGTTAAATCTGGTGGCATTTTATATCCGCTTTAAATACAGAAAACAGGAATAATTATGAATGAAGCAAAATTGAAAGCGGAATCGCTGAACCTGTGGTTTGGAAAGAAGCAGGTTTTGAAGAATGTAAATATAAGTTTCCCGGCCAATAAGGTAACTGCTTTAATCGGCCCTTCGGGTTGCGGTAAATCAACTTTACTTCGTTGCTTTAACCGCATGCATGATTTGGTAGATGATGTAAGAATCGAAGGCCGTATTTCCATCGATGCTATGGACATTTATGACAGAAAAAATTCAGTAACCGAAATGCGAAAAAGGATCGGTATGGTTTTTCAAAAAGCCAATCCGTTGCCGAAAAATATTTATGATAACCTGGCTTATGCATTGAGCCTGCACAATACACCGAAAGACCAAATACCGAAATTGATTGAACAATCCTTAAAGGAAAGTTATTTGTGGGAAGAGGTAAAAGATGAATTGAAAAAGCCAGCCGTGAAGTTATCCGGCGGACAGCAGCAGCGGCTATGCATTGCCCGAACGGTGGTGTTGCGGCCTGAAGTAATTTTAATGGACGAACCCTGTTCTGCACTCGATCCTATCAGCACCAATAAAATTGAAGAGCTCATTAAATTGTTAAAGAAAGATTACACCATTGTGATCGTTACCCACAACATGCAGCAGGCACAGCGGATTTCAGACTATGTTGCTTTCATGTACCTGGGCGAACTAATCGAATTGGCTACAGCAGAAGAAATATTTAAATCTCCCAAACAGGAGTTAACGAAGAACTATATCAATGGGCATTTTGGATAAAGGCTGATCAATCAAATTGAATATAGGAATGCAAGTTGCGTAGACAGCTCTTTATGATTTGTTGATTCAATGCCAGAACAAATCAAATTTGCAAACAGCGCCTGCATAAAACCTGGGGTGCCAAATGATGGTTTGAATGTAGGTGGCATAACGATCACAAAAACGAGCGATTATTTACCGAGGTATCCTTTTAGCCGATAGATATAAAATCTCCTGCATGCCTTGCCATTTCTTTTTTGTTCGATAACGGCAGGAGCAGCTATATCAGTAAACAATGAGGCATAGGTTTTATCTACTTCAAAGTAATTATTAGACGGAACAATGCAATAAGCATCATCTCCATTGTGCAGCATTTTTCTTTGTTGATTGAGCCAGGCATATTGATGAATATCGCTGGTATCACCCACACCAATCAGGTCTCTTTTCAACGGCAGGGCCAAATAAAAATCTATATGTGCTGCCGGAAACCATTTATTGCTTATGATCACTGCGTCCTTTTTCATAGCGCCTGAAAGGCCATCACTTTTTAAAATTTTTTCAACAGCCGGTCTTAAATCTTTCCATCCATACATGTCTAGTGTAAAGTCGCCTTCGCCCAGCAATGCTTTATCTTTTTTGCCTAAAGTGCCCGGATAATAATTGATAAGAATAATACCCGAAACAATGATTGACAGCATCATTGCAAAGGCAATTTCTACCGGTTTGTGGACAATCCATTTTTGAGAACCCTCCGTTATTTTTTTTGTTGAAAAGTAACAGGCAGCCAGTAAGATTAAACCGGTATAAGCAGGTCCGGTCCAGTGGGGGAGAACATTTTTAAAAAATGAGATTGCAGTTGCAATGCCAATCAATGGTAAGGCTGTAAGCAACAGTATCCTTTTTTGGGAAGACAATACCGGCAGTTTATTTTTAAAAGCATCAAGGGTAGCTATCAGCAAAAAAGGAAAAATAAATGGGTTTAAATAAAAAAACTGACCGCCAAAAAATGTGAAAAAGGATTTGAAGTCTACTCCGCTGCTGGCAATATTTACCCGTTTGCTATGATACCCATAGGTTACAAAATGATTGTCGATATTCCATTGTATTACCGGGTAAAACATAAGCAAACTAATGGCTGCCGAAATGTAGAGAACTGGTTGTTGAAGCCATTTTCTGTTATACCCAATGATATAAATTAAAAATCCAAACCACAAAAAAGTACTATGTATTTTACATAACATACCAAGCCCTGCAACAAAGCCAAACCAGAAAACATGCCTCTGTTTTATCCGATTGATCCTTGTGTCTGTGGTAATTTCAATCAGCAAATAAAGACAGCCAGCCCAGCAAACCATTTGCGGAGAATCGGGCAAAATAAATGTTCCGGCAATAATACTTCCATATAGCGTGGCCGTATAGATAACGGCTGCCAAAAAGCCGGCGTAGTCACTGTGTAATTTTTTGCCACTCAAAAACAACAGCCAGGTAGTGGCCGCGGCCGAAAGTATAGCACCAAGGCGGATGAATAATTCATTGTCGAGTAGAAGATTGGCGGTAGTGATTCTTATCAGCCATCCAACGATGGGAGGATGGTCAAAATAATTTGACTGTAATTGTTGTGCATACATTCGGTAGTACACTTCATCATTTCCCAACTCGATACTGCACGCTATCATAAAGCGCAATAGTGTTGCGCCAACAATAAGAATGATTGTTTTTTTGCGGTTATTCAATTGCTATTAATTAAAAGTAAAAATAGCATTGATAAAATAATTCCAGAAAAAAACCAGGCCGATCACCACCAGCTTTAAGAAATAAAAATTTTGTTTCGCTTTATTTACAAGCAGGTAAAGCAGCAGGTTATTGATAGCCAAACCAGTTACCGATACCAGTAAAAATTTGACTGCCTGGCTGGCAAAAGGATGATTGTTTTGTTCAAATGTCCAATAGCGGTTGATTAAAAAATTATTAACAACTGCAATAGAAAATCCTACCGAATTCGAAACGTATTTATTCCATCTTAATTTTTCTTTGCAGAACCAGGTAATGGAAAAATCTATGGCCATGCCAATGATACCAGTAATTCCAAACTTTATTAATCGGAAATCAAAAACATAATTCATACAGGTTGAACTGAAGAGGGTGAGGGGAATGAATCATTCCTTTTAATGCGTTTTAATTTGAGGAAAAAAAGTGGTAGGGCCTGTGCATTGGCATTCAAATAAACAGCCAATATGCCGCAGCCTGTTCCAATTGCAGCTCCTATGATCACATCTAATAAAAAATGCTGCGCCAGGTAAATACGGGAATAACCCACCATTGCGGCAGCCAGCAAGATTGCCAACTGCCAGTTGCTTTTTTTAGATAGCAATACGAATACGGTGGCAATCGCAAATGCTGTGGTAGTATGGCCAGATGGAAAACTATGGTGGTTTGCGAGAGTAACCCCATCAATAAAATGTAGATACTGACCTCGTTCAAAAAATAATTGTGGCCTCGGGGCGTCTATCAGATTTTTTATAACCTGTACTGCAATACCGGATATTAAAAAGGATAGCAATAAAGTATAAGCCTCCTGCTTTTTCTTAAAAAAGAAGAACATGATAGCAATTAAACACACTGCAAATATTCCGTCGCCTATAAAAGTGTAATTGATAAAAAACACATTCAATGCAAATGGATGGTGACTGTTCAAAGCAAGAAAACTGCCTGACTTTCCTGAAACCAACAAAAGGAGGGTGCAGCAAAACAATAGCATAGTCAATCCATAAAAATACAATTTGCAACTGCGAATATGGGCGGGCATTTTCATGAATAGCGATTTGAGGTTAAGCCTGCAAGTTCTCTTTGTTGCTTTACCAAAGCATTAACATAAGGTTATGCCTTTGTTACCAAAATGATTGTTGTATTTGATTCTTGTTAGCTGACATGTGTTCAATTTTAAAATTGTATGAATAAAAAAAACAGCCGTCCATTTTAAAAATTACCAGCTTTGTTTTTTTGCTTAAATTAAATTGGTCTTTTGTTCAATAATAATTTCATGCAGCCGCATCCCAACGATACAAATTACATTTTCTTGAAAGTTCCGTCAGATAAGGGTTTGCTTGAAATTGAACCTTCAAACGAATTGAGTAAAAAATGGGTTTTAAAAACGAATATTTAAAATACCCTGTTAGATGCATTCAGTAAAATATGCTTTATCCTGCAGCTTAATTTATTGATGCCAGTTATTTTTAATAAGCAGGAAGCGAAATAAAACAGTAATGCTAGTGTAAAAGACGTTGTATTTCCACATCAATTCGTGTAACGAATGTGTTGGTAACTTAGCAATTGAGAGCGCCCATCAGCAGTTTGATTTTTTGCTTTTATAGGGATATTTTCTAAGGTTTACACTCGCCAAAATGGAGTTGTTCGAGCAAGAATTAACCTGTGGGTAAATCGTAAATCAAAATGGTATTACTCACAGAAAAGTTGTAATCCAGTTCGTTTGAAATATTTCGAAAAGTACCAGGGAATTTTTTTTGAAACTATATTGGCCATCAAGCCCGATTGTAAAATAGCCTGCTTGCATTACCAACAATTCACAAAAAACGGACGGATGATTTAAATCATCCGCCCTTTTAAAAAACAGCTCGAAAGTTTTAATTCAAGGAAATGTTTAACCTGGCAAAAATAAATCTGCCATTTAACCCAAATTGCGATACGTTTCTAGAAAACTCAAACTGGTTGTTATTGCTTAAATCAATAGTGGCAGGAGTGCCGTATCCACCAGCTAGTAATGGTCTTGCTGCGGTTTGTGTTTTTGGGTTTTTGTCTGGATACAAATCAAAAATATTATTTGCACCTACTGTAATCAATAAGCTTTTATTGATGGTATAACCAATTGTAAAATCAGTAATGGTTCTTGCATCAAATCTTGGGTGTTCTACAGCAATAAACTGGTTATTGATAAAAGCACCTTGCTCTATGCCGTCTCCATTCACATCAGCTGTATTGGGGTCGTTTACAGCCCCAAAGAATGTTTGACGAAGAAAAATATCAAACTTAACGGCAGTTAATGTATTCATGAAAGACAACTTGGTAATTGGCACAGCGGATTCTAAAAAAATACGACTGGCTTCATTAAAGTAATTATTCAAATTGCCGGTACTGGCCAAAATTGGTGAAGCTTTTACATCACCCGTTTTATAGGTTTTAGAAACCGTGCCTGCTAAGTCAGTTCTTAAAGTAAAGTTTTCAAAATTGAATTTATTAGATACAATGAAATCAATTCCTTTCGATTCTGTATTGATGGCATTGGTAAAGAAGGTGGCAGAATTTGCATTGGCCTGGTCAAACAGTTGTTGCAGGGTTAGCAAATCGCCTGTAGGTGTTCCACCTGGTCTGGCAAACTGACCGGTAAGCACAATTCTGTTTTGGATTTTTATCAGGTATCCATCAACGGTAAAAGTAAGGTTGGTATTGGGAACTTTATAGGTAAAACCGGCGCTATAACTTCTGGAGTCTTCCTGCTTTAAGTCTGGAATACCCAATAGTTTTGCTGGTTTTGATTCGTTGGTAAAAGTACCCACTTCAAATGGAACGCCTCCCAGGAATTGGGTAGCAGTAGAGTTAAAATATTTTTGCTGTAAGGAAGGTGCTCTAAAGCCCGTTGCAACAGCGCCTCTAAAATTAAGACCTTCTGCAAGTTTAAGTCTTGTTGCTAATTTATAGTTGAAAGTGCTTCCAAAGTCGGAGTAGTTTTCAAATCGAACAGCAGCATTGATTAACCAGGCTTTTGTTGGATTTAATTCTACATCTGCATAGCCAGCCACATTATTTCTGTTTTTGCTCAACGCATTTTCTGGCCTAAAGCCAGGGAAAACCTGTGATCCACCGGGCCTTACTGCGCCAAAGAAATCTGTTGTTAATAAATTACTGGCGGTAGTAGGTGTGGCAGGTAACCCATTGATATCAAACCTTTCGTAAGAAGCTTGATCGCCTGCCTTTATTTTATAATTTTCTGCCCTAAACTCTGCCCCAAACGCCAGGTTTAAGCCTTGCATTACATTATATTCTTTGGTAAAATCCAGGTTGGTAGTGTTTTGGGTAAAGCCCAATGTGCCGGCATAAAAACTGGTGGGAGAATTTTTTCCCAGGGTAGCATTGGCAGTATTTTCAATATTGTACTTGAATTGATTGTTACCTAAAGTATTGCTTAAGTCGTAATTCCAGCTACCCAATTTACCTTTTACACCAGCAGCCAACGACATATCTGTAATGGTGGAAGCAATTTCTGGTAAAAATCCGTTAGGATAAATCTGCGTGCTGGTCCTATTTTGATTGGGTCTTCTATAAAAACCAGCAGCATTACCCCTACGGTTACCATATCCTCCAAATGTATAAAAGGTGTGGTTGTCGTTGATAGGTATAAAAGTGTTCATGTATAACTGACCACTTTGTAATTTGGATTGACCAATCCTCATGTTAAAATCCTTTCTTTCCATACCTCTGAA
>JBBQQP010000199.1:0-6523 GCA_038215675.1 Chitinophagales bacterium
AAACTTAAAGAAGGAAAAAAATCCGTTTTGAGTGGTGTGCCCAAATCGCTGCCTGCAACGGTGAAGGCCATGCGCCTGCAGGAAAAAGCCAAACAAGTAGGCTTTGAGTGGGAAAACAAGGAGCAGGTGTGGGATAAAGTGGAAGAAGAAAAGCAAGAGTTGTTTGCAGCAATTGCTTCGGGTAATCAAAACGACATGGAAGATGAATTGGGCGATGTTTTTTTCTCGTTGATAAACTTCGCAAGGTTTTTGCAGATAGATGCTGAAAATGCACTGGAACGTACCAACAAAAAATTTATCGCAAGGTTTAACAAGATGGAAACAGCAGCAGCCCAAACCGGAAAGGTGTTGGATGAGATGAGTTTGGAAGAGATGGATGCATTGTGGAATATTGCCAAGCGATCTTAAAGTCAAATTAACAATGAAGAATGAAGAATTAAGAATTAAGATCTAAAAAATTAAGAATGAAGAATAAATAGTTAAATATTGACCATTGACCACCCGATAGCTATCGGGTCACCATTGACCCTTCACACAAAATTTATTTTAAAATGTTGATTGTATTTAATGGAATAGCACAACGTAACATCAGTACTGGTTTTAACATTCGGATATTTATAATTTGCCATGTTTTATCTGCTGTGATAGCAATCAATCAATTTTATTTTGCATAAAAAATATACTTTCAAACAGTATTTAATTAGGAATAGTTACCTCCTTGTAACCGCAGCCTGGCTGGTTACCATTTCTTTTATCATCGACAATTATCTTACCGGAACTTCGTCGCCCGCAACGGTCGCTAAAAACATCCATCATTTTATCTCAGAACAAGAAGATGATTTTGATAGACTGGCAGCCGACAGTGCGCTTTTGACCAGCCTTGCCCAAAATACCTACGACGAAACAGTGCTGCAAAAGATTACAGAAAAAAATTATTTTCTATACCTGTATAATAAAAGTGAGTATGGCGATCTTAATTTGCTTTTCTGGAGTACACAGGTGGTTGATCCAGTGGGGAACGTATATGCAATGCAAGGTAAAACAGGATTTATTCAATTGGTGAATGGCTATTATGTTTGGCGCAAAAGTACCTCCGGTAATTTGGTTGCGATTGCACTCATACCTGTGAAATGGAATTATGTAATTACCAACGAATACCTGAAAAACTCTTTTACAGCGGGCGAAAAAATTGAGAATAATTATTCAATATCAGAGGATAGAAGAGGGGCTGAAATTAAATCAAAGGAGGGTGATTTTCTTTTTTCACTCGTAACAAAGTCAGCTGATATATTAATCCATAACAATTTGCTTGCTTCCTTTTTTAAATTGCTGGCTGTATTTTTTGTACTCATTTTTGTGCAGTTTATTGCCACATGGATTGCGCAACGGAATTTTTTTAAAGGAGTGTTTTTTTTAGTACTGGTTATAATAGGATTAAGGGTAATCAGCTATTATTTGCCTATCCCTGTTAATTTCCGCCAGTTTGAATTGTTTGACCCAGCTGTTTATGGCTCAAATGTAATATTAAAAACATTGGGCGATTTGCTGATCAATGCTATTTTGTTTTTATGGATAGTGCTTTTTGTCAGGCATTATATCCAGGAGAAAAAAGTGATTATACCGGTAAGTAATCTCATTGCTAAATGGGTGATTGTACTCGTAGGGCTTAGTATGTTGGTGATAGGTACTTTTCTGTGTGGCCATATTTCCAGATCGATGGTGGCCGATTCAAATATCTCTTTTGATGTTATTAATTTTTATACGCTCAATGAATACAGTATCATTGGTTTTGTAGTATTGGGAAGCGTAGCGATTGGCTATTTTTTTCTAACCCAAATAGTGATTTACCTGCTGCAGCCATTATTGCCAAAAAATATAATGGTATTGATATTAGTGGTGACCATTACCGGCCTGGTAATATTAACGCTGCGGATCAATTCACCGGATGCAATATTTGAACTCTACCTGTTGATCTGGTTGTTGATTTATCTGTTATTACTCAATAATAAATACCTCTTTTTACTGGCATCGGAAATCATTTCTTCCCGGTTGATATTTTGGATGTTTTTCTTTTCAATATCCATCGATTTAATCATTCTGATTGAAAATAATAATAAGGAGGTGCAGCAGCGGAAACGGAATGCAGTGGCCCTTGCCACCAAGGCTGACCCTTCCAGCGAACGGTTGATGAATACCGTTTTAACAGATTTTAGAAGTGAGGCATTGGCCCCTCTTTTTGATCAGTTTAAAACGGCATTCTCTAATAAAATTTTAAAAGATAGTCTACTGAATGAAAACTTTACCGGCTATTTAAATAAGTACGATACCAGGATTTTTACATTTGATGAAAATGAGATGTCGCTGTTCAATGAAGATTCAACTACTTTCAATACACTCAATACCATTTTAAATACACAGGGCAAAGCCACGGCCGTTCAGGATCTTTACTTCTACGATATTTCTTATGACCGGTTCAATTATATCAGTAAAAAAGATATTTTGGATTCTGCCAGTTTGCTGATCGGGTATGTTTTTATTTTGGCTAGTCCAAAAAGTTATAAAACCGATGCGCTATATCCTGAATTATTTTTAAAAGGGTATGAAAAGTCGATTGAAAATTCACCGGTATATTCTTATGCCATTTATAATAAATTAAAACTGGTTGCCAGCCACAATGAATATCCCTTTCCACTTCAACTTTCATCAGAACAATTACCCATAACAGACTTTAGACTGACAGGTGTAAAAGGATATGATGAGCTTTGGTACAAAGCAGGCGCCGATAAAGCAGTGATCATTACCAAGAAGGATAATTTTATTATTGAAGCGATCACGTTATTCTCTTACCTGTTCTGTGCATTTGTATTCGTTACTTCTATATTTTGGTTACTCAATGCAGTGATCCGGTCACGACTTCGTATTCATGAGCTGAAGAGCTATTGGCAAATGAGCATTCGCAACCAGGTGCATAGTACCATTATATTCATTAGTCTTACTTCATTCCTGATTGTTGGCATTGCCACCATTTTATTTTTTATCGACCGTTACAATATTAGTAACCGGGAAAAATTGAGCCGTACCATCAAGGTGATGCAGAATGAAGTTCGTACCTCATTATCAGACCTGATTGCTTTTGATGATGTGATAAAAGTATACGATGATGGCTATCGGGATAAGCTGGATAAAACCATTTCAAAAATATCAGAAGTGCATGCAGTTGATATTAACTTATATGATTTAGATGGAACACTTAGGGCTTCATCTTTGCCATTGCCTTACAACAAAGGCATCGTAAGCAACAAGATGGATCCGGTTGCCTATTACCACATGAGTCATTTAAAGGAGATTCAGTATTTTAAAGAAGAAACAATCGGCACACTGCAGTTTCTAAGTAATTATGTACCGGTAATTGATGAAAGCGGTCGTGAATATGCTTACCTGAATATCCCCTATTTCACGTCGGAAACAAAACTCAGGCTGGAAATATCCAATTTTTTAGTAGCCATTATTAACCTGAATGCATTTATCTTTTTAATTGCGGGCATAGTCGCTTTTTTTATTACTAACCGCATTACAAGATCATTTTCATTTATCAGTAATAAAATGAAGGCTTTAAATCTTGGACAGCTAAATGAAGCAATTGTTTGGAACCGGCACGATGAAATTGGAGACCTCGTAAAGGAATACAACAAGATGGTAGCAAAGCTGGATAACAGTGCTGCAGCCCTTGCTAAAAGTGAGCGGGAAGGGGCATGGCGTGAAATGGCAAGGCAGGTGGCACATGAAATAAAAAATCCGTTAACGCCCATGAAATTAAGTTTGCAATACCTGCAAAGGGCCATTGATAATAACAATGACAATGTGAATGATTTAACAAGAAGTGTGGCTCGAACACTGGTAGAACAAATTGATCACCTGAGCCAGATTGCAGGCGAGTTTTCGCAATTTGCCAATATTGGTAATCCAAGAAAGGAAATATTTAATTTGAATGAAGTTTTAAAATTGTTGATCCAGTTGCACTCAATGGAAGATAACCGGGTGTTGGAGTGGAAACCTGTAAGTGGTGCGGTAATGATAAATGCAGACCGAACACATATCAACAGGCTTTTCACCAACCTTATACAAAATGCCCTGCAGTCAATTCCCGAAGGCTCCCAAGCTAATATTGTGATAGAACAGGCACTAAGGGATAAAAAAATACTAATAACAGTAACGGATAACGGCGGTGGTATTCCGGAGGATGTGCGTTCAAAAATATTTACACCAAACTTTACTACCAAAACATCCGGTACCGGTTTAGGATTGGCCATGTGTAAAGGCATCGTTGAGGAAAGTAAAGGTAATATTTGGTTCCAAACATCGCTTGGAGAAGGCACTATCTTTTATGTAGAGCTTCCTCTTGCTGAAGCTTAAATATGTTTCAGTTTTTTCCTTTCTGATAAATAAGCCTCAAATTCGTTTAGTCCAAAACTACTAAGGTTGCTTTCTTTTGTAGCCATTGCTTTTTGAGCTGCCAGCACACCATAGCGGATATCATGGAACCCTTCGGGTGAATGCGCATCCGGATCAATGGATATCAATGCATTTTTCTCCAATGCATACCCAATATGTCGCCAATCGATGTCTAATCGGCTTGGATGGGCATTTAATTCAATTACAACATTGTTTGCAATGCATGCGTCTATTATTCTTTTATGGTCAACAGGATAGCCTTTTCGGCTCAATAGCAGCCTGCCTGTCATGTGACCTAATATAGTGGTGTAAGGATTTTCAATGGCATTCATCAGGCGAAGCATGGCTTTCTCTTCACTCATTTTTAAATTGGAGTGAATAGAAGCGATGACCAGATCGAAAGTTGCCAGTATTTCATTACTGTAATCCAGACTGCCATCATTCAGAATATCACTCTCAATACTTTTGAAAATTTTAAAAGGTGCAAACCGTGCATTCAATTCATCAATATAATGATGTTGTTCTCTGATTTGTTCCGGTTTCAACCCATTGGCGTAGAATGCGCTCTTGCTATGATCGCTTATTACAAGGTATTCAAATCCTTCGGCCATCGCATGTTTGGCCATTTCTTCAATCGTATTGCTACCATCACTCCAGTTACTGTGACTGTGAATAATTCCTTTTATGTCCGAGGCTTTTAATAACGGAGGCAAAGGTTGTTGTTTTGCTCGCTCTATTACATCAACAGATTCCCGTTGGCAGGCTGGTATAAAATGCAGACCAGCCTGCTCAAAAATAGTTGCTTCATTGATGCAACCAGCATAATCGATTGACGGAAATTGTTGTGAAAACGCTGCGCCAAAATCGGTTGAGCATCCTTTTAAAAAAGCCATTTCAATGATGGGTGTTCCGACGCAACTGTATATGCGAAATTTTAAGCCAACCGATGCCCTGTATAAAAGGTTCTGTTCATTTTTTTCTACTAGTTCAAAATCTTCTACTGCTGCTAATTTGTTTGCTAGATGCTCGACGGTTTCATCAATTACAATCTCTAGTTCATGAATAATTTCCAGTTGTCTTTTAAATGCACCGGTAAAGGCAATTTTATTTTTTTCAAATACTTTAATAAAAAAACTTTTGAGTGTTTCGTGCATTGCATCAATCTGCGAATAGAGAAAACTGCCTTTGCTATTTAAATAAAACTCAATGGTTTCAATTACATTGTGTTGTGTTTTTTCGCCAAACCCTTTGTATAATTTTAATCGGTTTTCTTTACAGGCATATAATAATTCACCAATGCTTTCTATCTCCATTTCTTTCCAGATAGTAGCAATTTTTTTTGGACCGATGCCTTTTATACTCAACATTTCCATTACACCCTCCGGTGTTTTTTCCATCATCTCCGTTAAAACTTTTAATTCGCCTGTGGCTAATAATTCAATTACCTTTTTGCCTGTAGATTCTCCAATTCCTTTTATGCCAAATAATTTATCTGTTCCCACTTCCCTTAATTGCATAGGAAGTTTTTCTATATTAAAAGCAGCGGTGGCATAAGATTTTGCTTTGAAGCTATTTTCACCATGTATGTCCATCAATTTGGCTAGGAGTGAGAAGCAGTCGGCTATCTGGTAATTATCCATATTCAAATGTAAAAGGATTTTATAAAATTATGATGGATGACCGAACAAATAATTCAGGTGATTTTTGCAGCCGTATATTAATCGGATTCGAAGCGTCTGATAAATAAAAAGTCCCGGCGTAAGCCAGGACTTTGATATTAGTTTCGCTTTTTTAAAAGCAAAGCTTACTTCTTTTTTGCAGCAGCCTTTTTTGCAGGAGCTGCTTTTTTTGCAGGAGCAGCAGCTTTCACTGGTGCAGGAGCAGCTTTCTTTGCAGGAGCCGCTTTTTTTGCAGGAGCCGCTTTTTTTGCAGGAGCAGCTTTCTTTGCAGGAGCCGCTTTTTTTGCTGGAGCAGCCTTCTTTGCAGGATCCGCTTTTTTTGCAGGAGACGCTTTTTTTGCAGCTTTTTTTTCAGTTTCCATAATCTTTAAAATTTAAATGGTTATTAAAAA
>JBBQQP010000200.1:0-6522 GCA_038215675.1 Chitinophagales bacterium
GCTTTGCCAAGGTAACAATGAAACAAACGGTAACATTGCTATCCTTGCTGCAGGTACAGGTTTGGGAGAGGCTGGTCTTTATTTTGATGGAAACCAATACCACCCTTTTGCTACCGAAGGAGGCCACTGCGACTTTGCACCCCGTACACCGAGGGATGTGGAGGTGTTAAATTTTTTGCTTAAAAGACATGAACATGTAAGTTGGGAAAGATTACTAAGTGGTAACGGCATTTTTACCATCTGGCAATTTCTTACCGAGGTTGAAAAAAAATCCAGCCCTGCCTGGCTATTGCAACAAATGGAAAATACTGACCCTGCTCCAATCATTAGCAAAGCGGCTTTAGAAGGCGCATGCCCGGTATGTGTAGAGGCGATTGAAATGTTTAACCGTTATCTAGCTGTGGAGGCAGTAAATCTTATTTTAAAATTAAAATCGACCGGGGGTCTTTATCTTGCCGGCGGTATAGCACCCAAGCTTTTACCCATGCTAAAAACAGCAACCTGGAAAGAGGTATTTGAAAAAAGCGGGCGCATGCGAAAGCTTCTCGATGAAGTTTCAGTATATGTGGTGCTCAATCAAAAAGCACCTTTGCTAGGTGCATCTTATTACGCCTGTTTAAGTATTTAAGTGATGAAATTGGAATGTTAGGTGGTGATTTTTATCAAAGTTCAATCCGGTAAAATTTTTACCATTATATTTTTATAGTACACTTTACTTTTAGGATCGTGGCCCTGTAGTGCAAACGTGCCTTTTGATAGTAAACGCATCGCATTTCCTTCACTTCGCTGTACATTTTCCGGCTCAGTATAATCCACTACAATTTTATCATTGATTTTTATCAGCACTCTTTTACCAATCACCGTAATATGCTCGGTATACCATTCATTGTCTTTTACATAAACTTCTTTTACATCTTCAATTCCATAAAGACTGCCGGTTCTGCGCCAATCAGTATGTGAATTGTTTACCTGTACCTCATAACCTTTGGAGGGCCAGCCGCCCTGCTGAAATGCCGTATGAAAATAAATGCCGGAATTAGATCCCGTAGTTGTCATCACTTCTGTTTTAAACTCAAAGTTTTTAAAACTGTGCTGGTTCACTTCTCCATCATAAAACAAATGTGCCACATTACCATTTACTACAATGGTTCCATTTTCAACTGCAAAGGTTTCAGCGTTTTTGCCTACTTTCCAGTTATCAAGCGACTTCCCGTTGAACAGGGATATCCAATCATTTTTTGATTCGCCTGATGAAAATGCCGTAAGCGCTACAAGGCCAATCCAAACTATAATAAAAGCTAACAATTTTTGCATGGTAAAATTTTAGAGTTGAAGAAACTGATGAAAAACGAATCTATATCTTTTTGCTGAATTGTAGTAGGGTTCAATTCAACTTGTTGCCACAGCTCAAACGCTGGCTGTAATTTACCAGCCGAAAATGGTAGCGACAATTTCAATTGCACCTGTCAAATATGCCAAGTAAATTAAGTCTGTATTTTCATCGATAGAACAGTTTAATTCGTTCCTTTTCGTTGGTAGCCAGATAACGTTCTAAAAAATGCTGCTGGTCCTGCATCCGTAGTTTCAATTTTTCAATCTTTCTTTTTATGGTTCCCGTATCGTACTGGAAATTTTCAACCTTTTGACCCAATTGATTTAGTTGTAGATCAGCAGAAGAAAGTAAAATTGAAATGGGATCCAGCATTGATTTAATCTTTGCGTCAGGCGTGTACGGTACAAAACCGTTGTTGCGGTATTGGATAAAATCGTTGAAAATATTGTTGGCCTTATTTAAATCCGCTACGGCAGCATTGTAAAGTTCCATGTCTTTTTCGCCATATACAACGGCAATTTGCATCTGATTATAAGCCAGCCAGTTTTTAATCCTTTCATTTTGTACCCCAGCACGTTTTACCCTATTGGCAGCTGCTTCCATTTGTTGCAAACTATCTAATTGCAAAAACGAACTGACTGAATCCGTCATGTTATAAGAAGTCTTTTCTTTCTTTGAATAAAAAAAGCCTTTTCTAAATTCATGATCTGTTATTGAATTGTCGAGCAACTGCCAAAGTGGATCAAAGGGCATATGGGTTTGGATAAACTGAGCAGGGCTGACTAAAAAATAAAAAACCTTTCCGCTGGATCCTGCATCCCAGGTTGGATCACATAAATACCATTCACTTTCAAACCATACCGCACACCAGCTATGCCCTGCTCCGTTTACAGAGCCCGATTGCCTGGTATAGCCATTTATAACAAAAGACCGGAAACCACATTTGGTTGCGAGATCCGTAAACAGGGTGGCATAGTTTTCGCACACGCCACTCTTTCTCCTTAAAGTAGCTATAATTTTTTCTTCGTGATACAGGCTCCAGTTGATAGAATACATACTGTCTTTATCATATCGGATATTGGTAATAACCCAACCATAGATCGCACTCAATCGTTCTTTGTTGCTTTTATAATTTGATTGAATGTACCAGGCAATTGAATCGGCAGAATAGGTTTTTGCCCTGGGAATATTGGGTGTGTAATAATTGATGGAAGTAAATTCATTTTGCGCCTGGCCATTTGCAACCTGGCAATAAAAAACAATAAGAATTAAAACTGAAAAGCGTTTCATCATTTAAAATTATCACAAATCCCGCTCATTCAAAAAATCTTTTTAGCCAGGAAACAAATTCCATTTTTTATTGCCGGAGAGTTTGCGGGCTTAGTGTAATGTTGTTTTATAGAATCAGGAGGCGGCCTGATTAATTGGTATATTTGATAATTCAATTTAAAATAAGCTAAACAACATTTATGAACAAATACATTCAGATACAAGATGTAGCGGGCGCCTCACATGTAATCTTTACCAGGCATATCACAAATCTTACTATTCAGAGCGGAACGGCCAAAATACATATCAACAGCGGAGGATCTTCAATGACCGTTCATACTAAATTTACCATTAAGGAATTATTGGCCGTTATTGAACCTGATAATACCGACACGGTACCCTCTCAAAAATAAAAAATCAGCATTTTAAGGACTTATTGTTCAGCCAGGTTACGTGCATGTGGGCATTTATGATGAACAAAAAATTTGGTTTACAAATAACTGTTTAAAAATTGCATCCTTTTGAGTGAAAATTTTTTACATCCCAATATATTTTTTATCCTGTAACACAGTTGTTTTAAAGCTGGTTAAAAAATGATACAATCTTACTTTTAAAACTAACAATCACTTTCCTTCTGCAGATAATTGAAAGTAGTAATTGTAAGATGGTATAACAATTTTTCCATTCCCGCTTTGTTATTCAACGTATATTCCTATATTTATTATCATTTTATATCGCTATGATTAATATTAATATCGTAAAGGTTCATGTGGTAGCAATGTTAACAAAAGGGCTGTCAAAAGAGCTTTTTTATCACAATATCCATCACACAATGGATGTAACAGAACATTGCTTAATGATAGCAAAACTAGAAGGCATTACCGATGAACTCGAGTTGGAGGAACTGGAAATTGCTGCGCTTTATCATGACACCGGATTTATGTATACCTATGATGGCCACGAAGCCAAGGGATGCGAAATAGCCAGGAAACAACTACCGGATTTTGGAGTAACGGAAAAAAGAATCGATGTTATTTGTGGGCTTATTATGGCCACTAAAGTTCCACAACAGCCCAAAAATCACCTGCAGCAAATTATTTGCGATGCCGATCTTGATTACCTTGGCCGACCTGATTTTTATCAAACAGGCAATGACTTGCGCCTCGAACTAATTGCATACAACTTAATTACGGATTATCATGATTGGGAAGAACGTCAATTGGATTTTTTGAATAAACACCAATATTTTACAAAAACATCATTAAAAAAAAGAGAACCTGTCAAAAGGGAGTTCATTCGGCAACTGGTAAAACTTAAAGAATCAACAAAAAAATAAAAATTATTTGAATCGGCCGCATGAAACAACAAAATTTTTGGTTTAAAGCATTGAATATAAGACCGGATGAAAGTTGGTTGGTGAAAAGACTATTCATGCTGCAGTTTTTTCAGGGTGCGGGGATCGCTTTTTTCTTTACTGCCGGATTTGCCTTGTTTTTGGCAAAATTTCCTGTAACAGAACTACCGTATGTTTTTATTATAGCCTCCTTTTTATTATGGGTGGTTGGTTTTATATACTCTAGAATTGAACACCTGTTTGATATAGGTAAACTTTCGATTTTCATAACCCTGTTTATGATTGCAAGTATGGTAGCTTTCAGGCTGGCTTTTGCATTCATTACAACCGATTGGTTTTTATATTGGATGCTTGCCTGGTTTAATGTTCTGTATCTGCTGAATAATCTTGAATTCTGGGGAGTTGCGTCGCTGTCTTTTGATGTCCGGCAAAGTAAAAGACTCTTTGGAGTTATCAGCGCCGGAGATATCCCGGCAAAATTTATAGGCTACTCGCTCGCATTATTAATGGTTTCCTTCATTGGCACCATCAATCTTATATGGATAGGAATCTTTTGTATGCTGGCGTCTATCCCGTTTCTTATCAGCATCCGAAAATCGGGCAAACTGGTTGAAGTTCCACATCACAAACATACCCCGGTAAAACACACCTCCGAAAGAATCAGCAAGATGATTAAAAAATTTTCGGAGAATATTCTGATAAGGCGATTATCTGTACTTAGTATTATAATTACGGGAAGTTTTATCATTATCAATTATGAATTTTATGCCGCCGTAAAAGAAGCATATCAAGATGATGTTTCGCTGGCAAGGTTTATCGCATTCTTCCTGGCCATTGTACGGATCATCGCATTGATTGTAAAGGTAATATTTACCGGGCGCCTTATCAATAACCTCGGTATCGTTAAATCACTTTTAATAACGCCGTTGGTGTTACTCACCTTGATTTTGGCGATCATTTTTACCCAAAATATTCCTGGGAATTACAAAGCTACAATTTACCTTTTTGGCGCAACTTACATTGTAGTAGACATTTTGCGATCGGCCATTAATTCCCCGGTTTTTCTAACCATCATGCAACCGCTTTCAAATCATGAACGTTTAAAAGCACATACTATTTTAAAGGGTATCATGGATCCATTTGCATCACTGGCTTCGGGCATTTTGATTTTATTGTTGATTAAATATCAACATGAAGTAAAACTACTAACCCTTACTTATATTTTATTAACCATTTGCATTTTTTGGATCATTGGTATTTACAGGGTAAACAGCCAGTATCTAAAAATAATCATCCGCTCAATAAGCAGCCGCTATTTTGTAGGAGAAAATTTTTCAGTAAATGATTCCGGAACATTGGAATGGCTAAAAGAAAAAATAAAAACGGGATCAGAAATTGAAGTCATCAATATTTTAAATATGCTGTGCGATAGCAGCAACGAAATGTCGGACGAAGTATTAATTGGAATATTGCAGCATCCTTCCGAAAATGTAAGACTAGCCGCATTGAAACTAATACAACAAAAAAATATTCCAGCGGTTCAAAATTTCTTATTACCATTTTTACAAAATAATAACAGCCCACAACTAATTGCGGAATCTCTAAAAATCATGTGCCGCAATAAGGCTGACAGTGAAATTATATTACCCTACCTGCAACATGCAAACCCTGACATACGCAAGGTTGCTTTAACCGGTTTATATTTTTACGGAGCGGAAGAAATTAAAGAATTTACCACATCGACTTTAAAAAAAATGACTGCATCAACAGCCATCAATGATCGACTGATTGTAGCAGAAATTTTAAGTATCCAGGAAAATAGCAATCAAATTGAGTTGATACTTCAATTGATGAATGACAAAGAAGCGGTGGTTAGAAAAACAGGTTTCTTAGCGGCTGGAAAGTCTGGGAATGGAATACTACTGCAGGAGCTAATGAACAGGATGAAGTCAGAGGATACTTTCGTTATGGAACCCTTGTTCGTTGCAGGCAATGCAGCCTTACCTTTCATAACCGATTATTTAAAAAGCGATCAGGCAAGTCAGCTTCAAAAAGAAAAACTAATTCTTTTATGTGGCCGAAAAGGAGGCGATCAATCACAAAAAGTACTGCTTAATTTATTAAGTACCACTCCCTCTGAATATACCAACATTATAAAAGCATTGTATCGAAGTAATTACGTTCCCAGGACAGATGAACAGCAAATTTTTATAAACGTTGCAAATAAACTACTCTCACGGAGCGCAGGCATAATCTATATGCAAAGCAGTTTGCAATCAATGCAGGCAAAATATCAGCTTCTTATCAATTCCTTTTCACTGGAACTACATAGTCTGCGGGAATCGCTGTTGTATCTTTTTGCATTATTGTACGATCGGGAGCATATAAATAAGGTACGGACGGCCTATGCCACCGAGAAGAGAGCCAGTATCATCAACGCAATGGAAATCATTGATATTGCTGTAAGAAAAGATCTTGCCATCAGCTTCAATACCATTTTTGAGCCGGGTGATATAACAGAAAGAATGCACAGCTTAAGAAAAATTTATCCGATTGAGCTTTTTGA
>JBBQQP010000201.1:0-6514 GCA_038215675.1 Chitinophagales bacterium
TCCCCGGCGGAATGATGATTGGTACCGATAGCCACACGGTGAATGCTGGTGGCCTTGGTATGATTGCCATTGGTGTTGGCGGTGCAGATGCCTGTGACGTAATGGCGGGCCTTGCCTGGGAGTTAAAAATGCCAAAACTGATTGGTGTAAAATTAACAGGAAAGTTAAGCGGCTGGGCTGCTCCTAAGGATGTAATATTAAAAGTAGCTGGGATACTTACTGTTAAAGGTGGTACGGGTGCAGTAGTGGAATATTTTGGTGAAGGCGCCACCAGCATGAGTTGCACAGGAAAAGGAACCATTTGTAATATGGGTGCCGAGATTGGAGCCACCACTTCTACATTTGGTTACGATGAAAGTATGAGTCGTTATTTAAAAGCTACCGGCAGAGAAGATATCGCAGTTGCTGCTGACGCCATTGCGGCACATTTAACGGGCGATGCTGAGGTATATGCAAATCCTGAAGCTTATTTTGACCAGGTAATTGAGCTCGATCTAAACACACTGGAGCCCCACTTAAATGGCCCTTTTACGCCGGATCTTGCAACACCAATTTCTCAAATGAAAGCGGCGGCAGCTGCAAACGGATGGCCAACAAAAATTGAAGTAGGTTTAATCGGTAGTTGCACCAACTCTTCTTATGAAGATATCAGCCGTGCAGTAAGTTTAGCACAACAGGTAACTGACAAGGGATTAACATTGAAAGCAGAATTCAATATCAATCCGGGTAGCGAACAGATTCGTTATACCATCGAACGAGATGGTTTTTTAGGCGTATTTGATAAAATAGGCGCCAATGTCTTTGCCAATGCATGTGGGCCTTGTATTGGAATGTGGGCAAGGGTTGGAGCAGAAAAAGCAGAAAAAAATACCATTGTACATTCTTTCAACAGAAACTTTGCAAAACGTGCAGATGGTAACCCCAATACCTATGCATTTGTAGGATCGCCCGAATTGGTAACCGCAATGGCCATTGCAGGTTCGCTGGATTTTAATCCATTAACAGATACGTTGACCAATGATAAAGGGGAACAGGTAAAACTCGATCCTCCTTCCGGACACGAATTGCCTCCAAAAGGCTTTGCTGTGGAAGATGCAGGATACCAACAACCTGCCGAAGATGGAAGCGGAATCCAGGTAATGGTTTCACCAGATAGCAAACGTTTACAATTGCTCGATCCATTTGCAGCATGGGAAGGCGTTGATCTGAAAGGGTTGAAATTATTGATTAAGGCAAATGCACCACCGATCATATCAGCATGGCAGGTCCATGGCTTAAATTCCGTGGTCATCTCGATAATATTAGCAATAATATGTTGATTGGTGCCATTAACTTTTACAATGAAAAAACCGACCTGGTAAAAAACCAGTTAACCGGAGAATATGGTACAGTACCCAATACCCAAAGGGCTTACAAAGCAGCAGGAATTGGAACCCTTGTAGTTGGTGATGAGAACTATGGTGAGGGTTCATCAAGGGAACATGCTGCTATGGAACCCCGTCATTTAGGCGTGCGTGCGGTTTTGGTAAAATCATTTGCCCGTATTCACGAAACCAATCTTAAAAAGCAGGGTATGCTTGGTCTTACTTTTGCCAATAAAGAAGATTATGATAAAATATTGGAAGATGACACCATAGATATCGTTGGCCTGTCTAATTTTGCTCCAAATCAACCATTGGAATTGGTGTTGCATCATGCTAAAGGAACGAGTGAAACTATCCAAGTAAACCATACCTACAATCAACAGCAGATTGAGTGGTTTAAAGCAGGTGGAGCGTTAAATATCATCAGAAAGGAATTTGAAGAAAGACAATAAATTGGAGTCTTTTAAAATAAAAAAGGCGAAACCCATCGAAGGGTTTCGCCTTTTTTTGCACTTAAAACTATAACCAAACCATACAAGAAAAAACAAATTAAATTTAATACAAGAATCCAGCCCCAGACCTCATCCTACCAACCAAAATATGCGTACAACCAAAGACCTAACAGAACATTTTAAAAATCCTGAAATCCAAATCATTAAAATGTTTGTTAAAATAAACGGTTATTGGTTTACACTTTTTCTACTTACAGTGCAGTCTCCATTTTGAGTTTCCCCCTCATTGGATTTAACTATAGCTAAAAAATCAGAATAAAAAATGGGGGCTAGAATAGAAATTCAGCCCCGTTTTAAATCCAATATCCTATGAAAAACCGTTGCAAATATACTTGCATGCTTTAAGAAGGAAGACAGGCAGTAGGTGAATAGCATCACGTAATAGTTTAACCTATTTAAATAGTAGACTAATTTTTTAAATCGCATTAAATCGGCTATTTTTACACCCCTGATGGTCAATTCTATATCCTACATATTAGCAGATGATGATGCTGTTTACAGGGAGTTAACTCAATTACATCTTCAATTAATTCCCAATCTTGAATGCATGGGGATTTGCACGAATGCATTCGAAGCAAATGCACTTTTACAACAACAATTACCCGATTTATTAATATTGGATGTGGAGATGCCCGGCCTCAGTGGTATTCAGCTGGCAAAGAGTCTTACTAAATTACCGATTATCATTTTTATTTCCTCACATATGCACTACGCCGTGGATGCATTTGAAGTAGATGCAATCGATTACCTCGTAAAGCCCGTTTCGCCCGAAAGAATGATGAGGGCCCTCGAGAAAGCACGTCTGATGATTGAGATGAAGCGGTCGCATGCCGGACAGGAAAGTTTAAAGGGAGTAACAGATGATTCATTTTTTATAAAAGAAAAAAACACTTTCGTTCGTATCAATTACGCAGACGTTTTATACATCGAATCACTGGGCGATTTCGTCAGCATTTTTCTTCGAACAGGCGAGAAAAAGATTGCACTGGTTAGCATGAAAAATTTGGAACAACAATTGCCGACCACGCAATTCATTCGTATTTCGAGAACACAAATGGTAAGTAAACAAAAAATAACTGCCATTGACAATGTAACCGTTCACCTTGGTAAAATAGAACTACATGTCGGGAAAACCTATGCTGAAATTGCTGTTCTATCGGTGTTGGGTAACACCGCCATAAAGAGATTCATTTAACACAAATTTTTTTGATGTATAAATTTATATTTTCCATATTTATGATGGGGTACTGTAGTACAGCCTTTGCCCAAAACTCACAGATAGTGGACAGCTTATTGAAGCAACTCGATACGGAAAAGGCTGCCAGTATCCGAATGAAGATCTATCGCCGGCTGGGAGATTATTACATGGATAATAATGCCGGAAAGGCCATTGACTACCTCGAAAAGTCACTTGAGATTGCAAAGGAAATAGACCTGCCCCTTCAAATTGCCAACAACTATTACAGCATTGGCTTTTGTAACCTGATAACAGGTGATTTCGATAAATCTTTGGAAAACTATCTCCAATCGATACGCATTTATGAAAAGCTAAAAGATAGCTTTCGACTCTCAAATTGCTTAATGGCAATTGGTACGCTTTACAGTGAAACCAGGGATTTTAAGAAAACAAATGAATATTATGATAAAGCGCTTCAACTAATTGAAGCACAAAAAGACACTGCCCAGTTAGCTGGTATTCTGGCGCAAAAGGGCAACCTTTACGATCAACAGTTACAGGAATATGACACCGCACTTATCTACTTAAAAAAATCATTGAGCCTAGCCAGGGCGATAAAAGTAGATTACCTGACTACCAGTGCACTGAGCAATATTGGATTAATTTATAAACATCAATTCCAAACAAACAAAGCTTTACAATATTTTGATAGTGTTTTACTGGCTTATCAAACCACGGATGCGCCGGTAGACAATTATGCTGCCATTTACAATAATATTGCCGCTACACATTCGCAGGCTGGCAATTATAGGGAAGCGAAAATGGCTTTTGATAAAAGTTTGCAATTTGCAGCAAAGGCCGGCAGCCCTTTTATTGAAATGGAAAACTATAGCAACCTGGCAGACATGTATAGCCGAATGAAGAATTTTGAACAACAGTCTGTTTTCTTAAAAAAATATTACAACATAAAAGACAGTCTTTTTACTGCTGATAATAAAAACCGTTTAACTCAACTGGAAGCTGATTACCAGGTGGAGAAAAAAAATACCGAGATTACTAAAAAAGGTGCGGAGGTGGTCAAACAAAAAAGCCAGCGCAATATTTTCATAATCATTGCCGGAGCTGCAGCCCTGTTGTTGCTAACACTATTATTTTTTTACCGGAGGACAAGAGAAAACAATAAACTATTGCAGGGAAAAAACATCCAGATCAATCAACAAAATAATGAACTGGAAACACTCAACCAGGTAAAAGACCGGCTGTTCAGTATCATCAGTCATGACCTTCGCAATCCATTGGTCACGCTTCGTACCTATCTTTCATTGGCAGATGATGTGACGCTTACCCCTGATAAAAAAGAAATATTTAAACGCAGCACCATACAGGCTGTAACTCAAACCTGCGAAATGCTCGACAATCTGCTGCTATGGGCAAATCTGCAGATAAAAAATACCAACCCATCTATAACACCCGTAAACCTCAATGATTGTGTGATGGATGCTGTAAATACTATACAAGCCCAGGCCAACCAAAAACAGATTTCGATAAAAACAACCTTTGGCACTGAGGTAGCGCTCGGCGACCATACAATCGTAACCATTGCTCTCCGTAATATTTTGACCAATGCAATCAAGTACAGTCCCTCCGGAAGTGCTGTAAATATTGATGTCGGAAAAAAGGAAAACGAACTGCTGGTAAAAATAAAGGATGAAGGAATTGGGATGACAGCGGAACAATTACTCCAGCTGAATACCCGTCAAACGGACACTACTGTGGGAACAAACGGTGAAAAGGGCAGCGGACTGGGAATATTTTTAGTGCAGGAATTATTAGAAAAAATAAATGGCCAGCTAATCATTGAAAGTAAGCGGGGCCAGGGTAGTTGCTTTACCATTTTGCTGCCAGCATTATAGTCAAACAGATGCGGTAAGTTTTAATAAAGGGCATCTACTAAAATTAACAGTGACGAGTACTTTATAATCGCCGCTTTCAATTAATTTCACCGGTTAACTACATCAATTATCAATTAAAAAACATGCTCATCAAAATACTTACGGTAGCCGGTCTGGCCACATTCGAAATATATGCTGCCATTCCTGCCGGATTTGCTTTTGGCTTGTCGCCATGGGTCATTTTTTTTGCAAGTGTTACCGGTGGTTTGGCAGGTGTATTTGTCGCAGCTTTTCTGGGAGATAAAATAAGAGCCATTTTTCATAAGAAGAAACCCGGGGCAGAACAAACGATTAAACATCCTGTAATTTTTCGCATCTGGAATAAATATGGCATTATAGGATTGGGATTTTTAGGTACACTTGCTGTGGGTGCCCCCATAAGTATTGCAATGGGCGTAGGACTAAATGCCAATTTGAAAAAGCTGATCACCTGGTGTTGCATCGGTGTAATTACCCGTTGCGTTTTATTTACCATGGTAGGCTATTACGGACTTAAATTATTTTAAGTTAATTTGTGGTAAAACAATTACTCGTTTATTCACTTGTAAAAATTACCAATGCCTCCAATAAAAACAGCCCTGCTTTCTTTCGGTATGTCCGGAAAAGTATTCCATGCGCCTTTCCTGCAAATTCATCCCGGTTTTCAACTTGTTGGAGCTTGGGAAAGGAGTAAAAAACTAATACAGGAAGCATACCCTGATGTTAGCTCCTACCCTACATTAGAATCCTTATTAGCAGATGAATCCATTGAGCTGGTAGTTGTAAATACCCCTACCGATACCCATTACGAGTATGCTAAACTTGCTCTACAGGCCGGTAAAGATATCATTGTAGAAAAAGCTTTTACTACCACGGTTGCAGAGGGCATTGAATTAAAAAACTTAGCAGAGCAATTGGGTAAAAAACTGTCCGTATTCCAAAACCGGCGCTGGGACAGTGATTTTAAAACGGTAAAAAAAATAATTGAAGCAGGTTGGCTTGGGGAACTAAATGAAGCTGAAATACATTTTGAACGATATAAGCCGGAACTCAACACCGTTAAAAAACACAAAGAAATTGACACCCCCGGAGCTGGCCTTTTAAAAGATCTTGGTCCTCACAATATCGATAGCGCCCTTTGCTTATTCGGAATGCCGGAAGCGGTTTTCGCGGATATCCGGATCACCAGAGAAACATCGGTGGTAGATGACTGGTTTGACATCCTTTTGTACTATAAAAAATTAAGGGTAAGGCTAAAAGGAGGATTACTGGTAAGGGAAGCCCTGCCAGGATTTATTGTACACGGGACTAAAGGATCCTTTCTTAAAAACAGAACGGATGTGCAGGAAACGGACCTGGTTGCCGGAAAAATCCCCAATACGACCGACTGGGGAACTGAACCGATATCGGAGCAAGGTCTGCTACACGCCGAAAAAGATGGAACGGTCGTCCGGGAACGAGTGACTTCATTGCAGGGCAATTACTACGACTACTATGACCTTGTTCATAAGGCTATCACCGAAAATAAAC
>JBBQQP010000202.1:0-6511 GCA_038215675.1 Chitinophagales bacterium
GGCTATTTAAAAGATTCGGCTACATCAAAACAATTAATTAAAACTGTGGTTGACGCTGCAATAAAGGAGGGCATTTATGTAATCATCGACTGGCATAGCCACAATATTAATTTGAAAGAAGCGAAAGTGTTTTTTAAAGAAATGGCTATGTTGTATAGCAAGTATCCCAATATCATTTACGAAATATTTAATGAGCCTGATTATGAAACATGGCCCGAAGTAAAAAAATATTCTACTGAAATTATCTCCACCATTCGTGCCATCGACTCCAATAATATCATTTTAGTGGGCAGTCCGCATTGGAACCAGGATATAAATTTACCAGCCGAAGATCCAATTTATGGATTTAAAAATTTAATGTACACCGTTCACTTTTATGCAGCTACGCACAAGCAATCATTGCGTGACCGAACAGATGCCGCCATTGCAAAAGGTCTTCCAATATTCATATCCGAATCTGCCGGTATGCAGGCAACCGGCGATGGTCCGATTGACTATGCTGAATGGAATAAATGGATCACATGGATGGAAGCAAGAAAGCTCAGTTGGATTACCTGGTCGGTGTCGGATAAAGATGAAACCTGTTCGGTATTAAATAAAACCGCCTCAGATTATGGAGGCTGGAAAAAGGATGATTTGAAAGAATCCGGAATTAAAGCAAGAGAGATATTGAGAGGGAAAGCTGCTAAAAATAAATAATATTCACAGAATAAATTCTATCCATACAGATGCTATCTGATCATTAAAATTTCAAACTTAGAGACAACTGATAAGTAATTTAATCTCGCCAGTTTATAAAATATTTGCATGACACAACACCTCGCCCAAATTTCCATCGTAATTAAAGACTATGATGAAGCAATCCAATTCTATACCCAAAAATTAGGCTTTCAACTGTTGGAAGATACGCAACTAAGTACAACAAAACGTTGGGTAAAAGTGGCACCGCCGGGAGCTAAAGAGTGCTGCCTTTTGTTAGCAAAAGCCGCCAATGAGCAACAGGAAAAATGGATCGGCAACCAAACTGGAGGAAGAGTTTTCCTCTTTCTGCATACCGATGATTTTTGGCGGGATTATGATCTTTACACCAAACGGGGTATTCGTTTTATCAGACAGCCGGTTAAAGAAGCATACGGTACAGTAGGGGTGTTTGAAGATCTTTATGGAAACCTGTGGGATTTGGTTGAACCAATCCTTTAGAATCTTCTTTTTGTTAATTCCAACCGTTTATTTTCCTAACCTTAATTAATTACTGGCAGTATTGCCCCATCGAAGATAGAGAATGCGGATTGCCATTAATAATTTCAAAGTAAACTGGAACGGTTATAATCAATCTTGTAAACATTTATAGGAATTGAAGTTTTAAGATTATTACAAGGATATTTACACGATTTACAATGCAGTCTTCATTTAGCCTGCTTTCTTTGATTAATACAAGTGAACGGAAAAATTGAAAATTTTGATAGTGAAAGGGACTAGTATGTAATTGTAAAAAAATGACCGAGATAGAATTGGCCTGGTTTATAGCAATGGAACCTATTTCTTTCTTGCAAGATCAAATAAGTGGGGCAACTAATGCCATCAGTCGGCATTTGTTTTGTGAAATTTAACCCGCTTGTAGAAATATTTTGTTAGCAGGTACAAAAACGAATAAAAGATTTATTTCCATCAAATGCACAGAGGTATTGAATAACGTTTAGTTAAAGGAAAGTTTAATAACAGAAGAAAAATTTTGGTTAAATAGTAAGCTGCTTGGTAATAGCTCGACCCTAGCTGATTGTATCTTCTAATCATTGCACAGAGCGTTCGTATCAACTCATGCACGTTCCGGTATTCTTACTTCATTGCAACCATTTTTTTTAAATAGCGTATCTATTTAAAATTGACTTTACAGCAAAAGGCTTTTAAATAATTTATTATGATTTTATCTGAAATGGCTTATACACTATCTGATACGGATAACGGATTGTTATCATTGAGAAATCATGATCTTTTTGCACGGCTCACTGATAAAGAGTATCAGGAACTCGACCTTGCAAATAATGTTATGGACGCTAAAAAAGGTGACTATATTTATTTTGAATCGCAATACCTTAGCAAACTCTTTTTTATTAAAAAGGGCTGCATCAAAATTGGCTATATTGATAATAATGGAAATGAAATTGTCAAAGAAATTCTTCAACAAGGGGATGTATTTGGACAGTTTTCACTACAGAGGAATCATATGAACGGGGAGTTTGCTCAGGCATATAAATGCGATGTTACCCTTTGTGTTTTTACGATAGATAATTTTAGAAAACTCCTTCAGCAAAATACTTCTATTGCTGTTGGTTACTCGCAAAAAGTGGGCAACAGGTTGCGTAAGATGGAAAACCGCCTTGTAAATATGTTACATGTGGATGTAAAGACAAGGCTGGTGCGCTTTTTTTATGATATGGTACAATCTCATGAACTGTCAAATTCAGAAAATTCAATTACGCTGGATAATTTTTTAACGCATGACGATATAGCCCATCTAATTGGAAGTACGAGGCAAACCGTTACCACGGTATTTAATGAACCGGAAATTAAACAACTGGTAAACATTTCCAGAAAGTACATTGTTCTCCCGGATATAAAGGCAATGCATAAAATGGCAGCATATTAGAGTATGAAAAGCCATGTGATGATTAAAGTGGCGCAAAAAGATGTAAAGAAAGCAGTACTAGTGGGGAAAACCTATAAGCATATACACCCTGGGTTATCTATTTGAAAACAAAATGAAACTGGCATGCACACCTGCACTTGTTATTTTCATTGCACCAACACCTATACCTTTTAATGGAAGCTGTAAATAAGGTTCTAGTCTGAGTTTGTTACCCTTCTGTAATTTCTTTTCAAATCCAACACTGATATCGGCTGTGGCCACCGGGTATAACTTAGTATTTTTATATGAGCCAAGCATGTTATTAGTGGTACCATTCAGCAGCGTTTTATAACGGTTGTTTTCATTTAAGAGCAGGTAAGAAGAGAGCCCTGCCGAAAGAAAGACAATTGTATTTCGCTTGTCTACAATATTGTAGTTCAACTTCAACGGCACTTCAAATACACTACAGTTACCACTCAGGCTTACTATCTGCATTCCGGAGGGCATAGAAGCATCGAGCTTGCCCGGATTAAAATATTTTCCATCACAGACATAATTTTTTTTGCTAAAGAGTACGCCTGTCTCTACTGCAAGTTTTTGACTGAGCTGATATCCGGCTGTTATACCGGCTTCATATCCGGGCTGCAGTTCAAGTCTTCTTACACCGCTAAATTCCAGGCCTGCAGTAAAGCCCAGGTAAAACCCTTTTTGATTCGATGACTGCTCAACTTTCATTTTAGAAGTATTTTTTGCTGTGGTTCCGGTATCTGAAGATATTTTTTTCGATTCAGCTATTAAGTTACCATTGCTTGCAATGGCCGAACCCTGCATTGAAATTTCTCCGTTGCCAGTTTGGCTGGTTAAGGTTTGATGCTCATTACCGGCATCGATATTTTTTTCGTTTAAATTAATATCAATCACCTCCTGTTCGCCTATATCAGCTGCAGAAATATCCATCTTTTGCCTGGTGGCTGTTCGAATGATTTTATTATTTTTTTTGTTCACTACTGCATCTTCAATACCTGCGGCTGTCTCTATTAAAGCGGTTTTATTATTGGTAATTAAAGAGGAAGATACAACGGCGGTATTCCCTTGCACCCCATTTTTAGGCTTAATATTATTATTAATTGCCAAAGGTTTTTTTAATGCTGGTGTGTAGTTGCCTGCTGAAATAGCATTGTTATTTTTAGTATTGAGAAGATTGTTCACAATAAATCCTGTGGCTGCTAAAAATAACAAGAGCAACAACAAAGAACTCTTTTTAACGCTGTTGCTTTTTTTAGTTGGAGGTACTATTTCCAGAGCCGTCTTGTTTATCAAGGGTGCAATCTTATCCCAATTATTTTCGCCTGCAGCAGGACGATAATTGTCTGCGGCTTTGCGAAATAAATCATCCATATGGTTATCTAAATCCGGCATAGTTTATTTGTTCCATTTTTTTAATTCCATTTTGTAGGGTAGCCCTTGCTCTTGAAAGATGCGATTTTGAAGTGCCGATGTTGATATTCATTAGGTCTGCAATTTCAGCATGTGAATATCCGTCAATTACATACAAGTTAAACACTACACGATTATTGGGTGGCAGTTCCTTTATCAGTACCATCAGGTCGTTGTATAAAGCAAGCTGGTCTGCATTGTAATAATTGTCGGTAATTTCAAAAGAGCTTTCTGGTATCCCTCCTATTTCCGGAAGCATTTGTTTTTTTCGCAGGTGATCAATGGCCGTGTTGATGATAATCTTTTTAAGCCACCCCATCAATATTTTTTCGTTTTCCTCTTCACTTCCCAGCCTGAAAGAATTAAAATGATTAAATACCTTTACAAAACTGTCGTTCACTACATCTGTTGCCTTATCGTACGTGTAAATATAACGGAAGGCTATTTTCAGGGCATAACCACGGTATTGGTCGTACAAAACCCGCTGATACCGCTGATCATTTTTGATACAACCTTTTATAACTTCCGTAATATTTTCCAATGATCCCGGCATGTTTTAAGTTAGTGATGGAAAAAAGTTTACTACAACAAAAAAATGTTACATATAAACATACGTTTTATTTTGTAAAAGGTTGCTGAGATGCCTTTAAAATTGTCGTAGCTAAAATTCAATGATAGGGATACCAACCAAGGCTCGGCTTCGGCTGGAGTGATCTCCGGTTAAAAATTGATCTCGACAATTTTAATTGCACCTGGTTAAGGCGCTCTCGAATAATTAATTATAAAGTATTATCAATCCCGTTCAATTACCCAAACCAGCGACTCCCTACACACACCAGGCAGCTTGCACCATACTATTACGTAGCGGTGTTGTTTGATATTTACTGTGCCAGCTACATTCCACGACTACATGCCATTTCTTACGTTTAGAGATGCAATTTCAACCGCACCGGTTACGTTATTACTATTATCCCCAAGGTAAATCCTCAGGTCTGGCGGACCATTAGACACAGAAAAATTGATGGTGATTTACAGTTTTAGTAGCTCGTTTTCAATCTTCAATTTTGCTGCTCCGGGACTTGCCCTTTCGCCAAAATTTCCAGTGCGGATCACTTGCACCATTGCGGGGCTGCTCCTGATATCATCGGCAGATACCGTAATGTTGGCAGTCCCATAACCATTGGTTGTCACTATCCCTGTAACGGCATTGATAGAGGCATATAAGGCATTGTCGGTTTGCCAGCTAAAATTTTATTCAGTAAGCGTATTCCCATTCACATCTTTTGCAATGGCAGTTAATGTAAAGCTTCCATTCAACTTAAGCTCTTGAGTTTTTTGCAAAATTTCTACCATGGCTGTTTGTGCTGTATTGGCTGCAACAGTCAGGAGGGCTTTAGCCACACCGTTGGTGTAGGTAGCTTTTAGTTCTACCTGTCCGGCGGATACACCATTGGCAATGCCCTGCTGGCTCACGGTTTAAATGGAAGCATTGGGCTTGACCAGCTAATGCCGGATGGAACGGCAGCCTGCTTACCTAAAGTATTAAAGTATGTAATGGAAAATATTGCTGTATCACCAACTAAAACACTTTTACTAACGGGATTTATTACTATCCGTTCCGGCACCATTGCAACAGGTGTATCGGCGCTCTTCTTTGAGCAGGAACTTATCAGCAATAATGCTGTAGCCGGGAAAAAAATTGAACTTTCATAGGTTTCTTTTATTAATAGATTAATTAATTTTTTCTACTAACGGCAGGTTCATTTTTCGAAAGGGATAAGATTGCTATACCCGAAAAATGTAAATTTTTTGTATTAATAAGTGTTTAAAATATGTGATAAGGTTAGCGGGACATTGATGATAGATAAGGTCATCTGGCTGACATAGTTGTAAACAGGTTAATCAATAATTTCATAAACGATGATAAATACAAAGAATCGGTTGTATTTCAAATCCGAAAGCTATCGGATGTTGCAGTGCAAGTTGGTAGATGAGATTACCAACCACGGTATGGCCTTGGTCGGTGTGCCCGCTGAACGAAAAATGGAGCGACAATATAGAGTCAGCCTAAAAAATCTTTCAGCGGCTATCCCTTTTATTAGCTTCCTGAAAAAAAGAATTCATTTGATAGTTCTAATTTCTATTTCTCCGGCCTATTTGTTTGCACAAAATGACACTACTGGAATTATCAGGGATTTTGCTAAAAAAAATTTTATCCAGCCATATATAGGGTCATTTAACCGTTCGTTCCATTTTATTTCTAAAGAAAAGAGTAGCCCCTTGTACAATTTGAAATTAGCTCCTAACGCGGCTTTATTTGCCGGAGTAAGCTTCAAATATAAAAAGCTGAGCATGAATGTAGAGGTGGCCGTACCCAACACCAGTAAGGTGCCCAGCCGTAGTACCGAGGTAAGGGCATATTCAAAATTTGTACATTATTTTCATAAA
>JBBQQP010000203.1:0-6492 GCA_038215675.1 Chitinophagales bacterium
TGCTTTACGCTGATAATTTCTTTGTTTTCCTGTAATAAAAAAGAAAAATGGATTGAGGTAGATCCCGCGTTCAGTCAGTACATCGATGCCTATACAACAGGTGTCGTTTCCAAAACAAGTACCATCAGTATTCAACTGGCTGCAGATGCCAACACTACGCATACGATAGGTGAGGAGGTAAAAGAAAACCTATTTGATTTTTCTCCCGCAGTAATGGGAAAAGCCTATTGGCTAAATGCCCGTACCATTGAGTTTAAGCCGGAGAATTGGTTGGAAACAGATCAGGTGTTTGAAGTCAATTTTAATCTTGGCAAAGTAACCAAAGTACCGGATAAATTCAGCAAACTGCGCTTTAATATGAAGACCGTTAAGCCATCTTTTAAAGTAACTGAAAACGGTTTGCGTAGCGCAGGCTTAAAAAATAAAATGAGTCTGGGCGGTGAAATAGAAACAGCCGATGTAGAGAAAGGTGCTGAGATCGAAAAATTATTGTCTGCTACGCAAAGCAACAAGTCGTTAAAGATAAACTGGCAACACAACGATGCTGCTAAAACGCATTTATTTACGATTGATAATATTGAAAGAAGAAGCACCGCCAGCAACGTAAAGCTTAGCTGGAATGGAACTCCAATGGGCATGGAAATGACAGGCGAAACAACCATCGCAGTGCCCGCTGCCGGCGATTTCAAAGTGCTGAATGTGGTGGCGATGAATGAAGCCCAGCAGTTCGCATCGGTACAATTCAGCGATCCCATTGCCATTGGCCAGGACCTGACCGGTTTAATAACCATGAGTAATCAATCGGATATTGCTTATACCATCAACGGAAGCGAAGTAAAAGTTTTTACCAATGGAAAATTAGACGGGAATTACACTGTCAATATCAATGCCGGTATAAAGAACAGCTGGGGCGACATCCTCGACAAAGGCTTTAACGCCAATATCAATTTTGAGAATAAAATGCCCGCTGTAAAAATTCATGGTAAAGGAAATATCCTACCCAATTCAGGTCGGTTGGTTTTGCCCTTTGATGCCATCAATTTAAATGCAGTCGACATTAGCATTATTAAAATCCTTGAAAACAACGTGCCCCAGTTTTTGCAGGAGAATAACCTGGCAGGCAACGATCAGCTGAGAAGGGTAGCAAAACCCATTGTACAAAAAACGTTGCGGTTGGATGATGATAAAACCCTTGACTTGCACAAACACCAGCGCTTCTCCTTAGACATTGATAAATATTTAAAAACAGAACAAGGCGCCATCTATCGGGTAACCATTGGGTTTAGGCCGGAGTACTCATTGTACCAGTCTGTTGATACCACTAATAAAGACAAAGAGGAAAACAACGAAGAAGGCGAAGCCGATTATGATTCGTATAGCAAAACCAGCCTTGATGTTGACGATGAATTCTGGGAAAGGTATGATACCTATTACCCCTATGGATATAGTTGGGAACGAAGGGATGACCCCAACAGTAAGTCTTATTATAACAAAGACCGGTGGGCCAGCCGTAATATTCTGGCCAGCAATATTGGCCTTACTGCCAAGCGTGGAAATGATAAAATTTTAATGGTGGCAGTTAACAATATTCTTACTACGGAACCAATGAAAGATGTTGACCTCGAGATTTTGGATTATCAGCAAACCATCATCAGTACCGCTAAAAGTGGCAGCGATGGGTTTGTAAATATTGATTTAAAACGAAAGCCATATTTGCTGGTTGCAAAAAAAGGAAACGAACGAGGCTATTTAAAATTGGATGATGGAAGTTCGCTGGCAATGAGCCGTTTTGATGTGAGTGGCGAAGAAGTGAAAAATGGCATCAAAGGTTTCCTCTTTGGTGAGCGGGGTGTTTGGCGTCCGGGAGATACCATGTACCTTAATTGCATCATTGAAGACAAAGAAAAAAAATTACCCAAAGATCATCCGGTGGAATTTAGCCTGTATACACCACAGGGACAATTGTATAAACATACCGTACAAAGCAACGCCACGGATGGTTTTTATTTGTTTAAAACCAATACGAATGTAACGGCCCCAACCGGCAATTGGTTGGCGAAAGTAAAAGTAGGCGGTGCCATTTTTGAAAAACGCATCAAGGTAGAAACGGTGATGCCTAACCGCTTAAAAATTAATGTAGATTTTGGTAAGGATGCACTGCTGGGTGTAGGAAGTACGGCGACGGGTAACATCAATGCCAAATGGCTTTTTGGTGCCGTGGGCAAAAATCTAAAAGCAAAAATTGATGCATCGCTCAATGCCACCAAAACAAATTTTCCCAAATTTGCAGGGTATGATTTTGATAATCCTACTACCAATTATGCCACCCAAAGTAAAACTATTTTTGACGGCACATTGGATGCAGAAGGGAACGCAACATTAAAACCAGGTTTCGAAATTGATGAAACTGCACCCGGAATGTTAAATGCCAGTATGGTAATAAAAGTTTTTGAACCGGGCGGATCATTCAGCATCGATAATATGTCCATCCCTTATAGTCCCTATGCAAGTTATGTGGGTGTAAAATTGCCGGAAGGACAAAAGCCTTTTGATTTTTTACTATCCGGAAAAAATCACATTATGCAAATTGTAAATGTAGATAACCGGGGTAACCTGCTGGCAGGCGACAATGATGTAGAAGTACAATTCTACCGCATCCAGTGGCGTTGGTGGTGGGATGACAATGGCGATAACCTCAGCAACTTCACACAAAATGAATTCAATAAATTAATCAGCAAACAAATCGTTCATTTAACAGGAGGCAGGGGACAGTGGCAGTTTGGAACCTCGTCGGATGAATGGGGCCGGTATTTAATTTTGGTAAAAGATTTAAAGAGTGGACATACCACCGGTTCTACCCTTTACATAGATGAGCCCGGATGGCAAAGCCGGGAAGGTAATGATGACCAGACGGCTGCCTCCATGCTCTCTTTTAGCAGCAATAAAGAAAAGTACAATGTAGGCGAAGAAGTTACGCTAAATATTCCAGGCAGTAAGGGCGGAAGAGTTTTGGTGAGTATTGAAAGCGGTTCAAAAGTAATCCGTTCTTTTTGGCAGGAAACAACGCAGGGACAAACCGTAGTGAAGTTTAAAGCAGAGGCTGGCATGGCGCCGAACGTTTATGCCACCGTAAGTTTATTGCAGCCACATGCACAAACCATCAATGACCTGCCTATCAGGATGTATGGCTCCATCCCGATTTTTGTAGAAAATAAAAATACCATTCTAAAGCCGGTCATCAATATTCCAAACAGCATCCGGCCAGAGCAGCAGGTGTCCTTTACTGTAAGTGAACAACAAGGAAAAGAAATGACTTACAGTGTGGCCATTGTAGATGAAGGATTGCTGGATTTAACAAGATTTAAAACACCCGATCCACATGGCGCTTTTTATGCCAGGGAAGCATTGGGCGTAAAGAGTTTTGATATGTTTGATTATGTGATTGGCGCATGGGGTGGCGATCTTGAACGCATCTTAACCATTGGCGGTGACGCAGACGCTGGCGTTGGAAAACAAAAAACAGCCAATCGATTTAAACCGGTGGTAAAATACCTCGGGCCCTTTCATTTAAAGAGCGGACAAAAGCAAACACAAGCATTTACATTGCCTTCCTACATTGGTTCGGTAAGGGCGATGGTGGTTGCGGCGCATGAGGGCAGTTATGGATTTACAGAAAAAGCGGTAGCAGTCAAAAAGCCATTGATGTTACTGGCAACTATGCCAAGGGTATTGGGTCCGGGAGAAACCATTAAATTACCGGTTACTGTTTTTGCCATGGAGAATTCAATTAAAAATGTAACTGTCAATTTGCAATCCAACCCTTACCTGCAGATAGTTGGCAATGCGTCTCAAACCATTAGCTTTTCCTCGACCGGTGAGCAGATGGTCTATTTTGATGTGCTGGTAAAATCCAATACGGGTATTGGAAAAGTGAAACTGCTGGCTTCATCTGGTAAAGAAAAAGCAGATTATTCGATTGAATTGGATATCAGAAACCCGAACCCCGCAGTTACCAGTGTAAGTGAAATTTCATTGGCTCCGGGGCAACAATGGAAAATAACGGCGATGCCAATTGGTGCGGCCGCCAGCAGCACAGCGGTGGTAGAAATTTCAAGCGTGCCCGCCATGAACCTGCAGAAGCGGCTGGACTATTTGATTCAGTATCCGCATGGATGTATTGAGCAAACAACCTCTGCTGTGTTTCCACAACTGGTTTTAAATCAGCTTACCGATCTGGATGATTATAAAAAGGCGCAGGTTGAAAAGAACATCAAAGCAGGCATTGCAAAAATGCAAAATTTTCAACGGCCCGATGGAGGCTTTAGTTACTGGCCCGGTGGGAATGAAAGTGATGAATGGGGAACCAATTATGCCGGTCATTTTTTGGTGGAAGCCCAGAATGGCGGCTACCTGATGAGTGATGATCTATTGCAGCAATGGAAAAGTTTTCAGCGGGGTAAAGCAAATGCATGGGCACCATCCACCACTAATTTTTATGGTGGAGATCTCTCCCAGGCTTATCGCTTGTTTACGTTGGCGTTGGCCAAAGCTCCGGAGCTGGGTGCCATGAATCGTTTGAAAGAATTTAAATATTTATCCGCAGAAGCGAAGTGGCGGTTGGCTGCCGCCTACCAGTTAACCGGTCAAAATAATGCGGCCCTCGATCTTACCAGTGGCTTGCCCACCTCCTTTGAAAATCGTTCTTTTCCGGGTATTAGTTTTGGTTCCGATTTAAGAGACCAGGCAATGGTAATGGAAACATTGACCATCATGGGCAGACGGACAAAGGCCGCAGATTTATTACCCACCATCGCAGCAAAATTATCGCAGGATAATTGGTACAGCACCCAAACCACCGCCTATGCGTTGATTGCTATTGCAAAGTATTGTGGTAAAAATCCATCGGGAGTTAAAATAATAGCAGCCACCAATATTGATGGCAAGTCTGCCGATATTAACTCCGCAGCCTACCTGCGTCAACTACCTATTGTTTTTAAAAGTAATAGCAGCAATGTTGTAATCAAAAACAAGGGCATCAACACACTGTATGTACGTTTAATAACACAGGGCCAGCCATTGAGCGGCGATAGTTTGAAGGTGAACAATAACCCGGCAGTATTGAGTATGACGGTAAATTATTTAACCCAGGATGGCAAAGATATCAATATCAGTCAATTGACACAAGGATCAGATTTCATCGCAAAAGTGGTGATTAAAAATCCGGGTAAGCGGGGCAATTATTCACAGATGGCGCTAACGCAAATATTCCCAAGCGGCTGGGAAATATTAAATGCCCGCATGCTCGGTGGAGAAGGTGCTTTCAAATCATCTGCCTCCACTTACCAGGATATCCGGGATGACCGGGTGTACACTTATTTCAACCTTCGGGAAAATGAAACGCTCATTTATTATGTGCAACTCAACGCTTCCTATTTGGGTCGTTATTTTTTACCGGGTACATTTTGTGAAGCAATGTATGACAACAATATTGCAGCAGGTGTGAATGGGAAGTGGATAGAGGTAGTTGTGCCGGTATTGTAAATGGAATTTATTTACAGCATTTGTAAATGGAGGAATAAAATTAGTATCGCTTTTTAAGTTGTTGAATTTTTAAAACCTGTCGGTTCTTTTAAATGCCGGCAGGGTTTTGTTTTAAAATTAAATCTGCCCTGAATAGTAAACAATTTTTTTATCCATCTAAGAATCTATTTGCTATATTTTTATGCCGTTGTCTGCCAGAGTAACCAAGCTGTTCACTGTTATATTGTTTCAGCATTTTAGTATTTTATTCTACTAATAATAATTTGAATTTGGCAGGCAGTCCCGCAAGTTTTTAGCAATCAATAATAAAGGGCCTTTTTTAAAACACAGTGCTGTCGTATATTTCAGCGGAATTCATACATTGACAAGAGACTAGATTTGGCAGGCAGCAGACGAAAAATTTAGATAAAAATTGAAGATAGTATCAGCCAAATCCATTGGTTTTTTTATTCGGTAATATTAGTTTTAAGTTGGTATGATACATTTTTTGATTTACATATTGTGCATAACTCTTTTTTGAATAATATAAAAGCATCAGCAAATTTTAATTAGCATAACCGGAAGTATTGCATCTCCAAAACAATAGTTGTATCATTATTGGGTAATAAAAAATATTGCTATGAATCTTGTAAAATCGAAATATAAAAAGCTATTAACAGCCATTGGTTTGTCTATTGAAACTGCCCGGCAAAATGCGGTAAGAGCTATTAATACAGAGTTGGTGAAGGCGAATTGGGAAATTGGCATGCACATAGTTGAATATGAACAGGCAGGAAAGGAAAGGGCTGAATACGGAAGTGATTTGCTGGCAAGGCTTTCCAAAGATTTAGGCCAACAATATGGAAAGGGATTTGGCAGGCGAAATGTGCTGGATATGCGAAGATTTTACCTTGCCTATCAGAAATGGCAGGCAGTGCCTGCCAAATTAAGTTGGACGCATCTTATTAGTCT
>JBBQQP010000204.1:0-6447 GCA_038215675.1 Chitinophagales bacterium
GGAAAAACTATTGCGTTCGCTTGCCTGGCAACAGGCCATCAAAGCGGGCAAACCACTCAGCCAGAAAGAAATGAAATTGCTGGTGCAGGATCTTTTTATTTGTGCGATGCCCAATATTACACCCAATGGCAAACCAACTTATACTGCCTTTAAAAAATATGAACTGGATAGAATGTTTGGGAGATAATTAATATTTCTCCCGGATATCCTGAAGAAATTTTTCTACGGCCTTACGTACCGGTGTAGCGCTGGTTTTGTAATGGTTATTTAATACAGAAAAGATCAGCAACTTGTTTTTGTTAGTGATGATAAAACCGCTCAATGCACAATGGTTGCTAAGTGTGCCGGTTTTGGCAAAAATAAATCCGGCATCTTTTTTATAGTAGGCGCTGAGCGTTCCCTCGCCACCGGTAGGTAAAATATTTTTCAATCTTTCCAGTCCAAATTCATTTTTTAGTTTGTTTAAAATGTACACGAATGATTGCGGCGTAAATAAATTGTAGCGGCTAAGTCCGCTCCCATCTACCCATTTTGGTCTTTGCGGAATGTCCTTCAGATCGGTATTTAAAATGGTATCAATTATTTTTTCATCATTCATATAACCAAGAAGTTCATTGCTTGCCATCAGCAAAGTTTGTTCCGCATAAAAATTATCACTGCGGTGCATCATGGGTTTAAAAAGTGAATCGGAGGGCTGCGAATGAATGATGTTTTTAAATGGTTTGGTTTGGTCAGGACCGGGTATTATTGGTAAATGCAACGTGTCTTTCAACATTTCAATAATGTCCAACGAATTGGGAGTAAATGGAACAAACAAACGCTGGTTGGTTCCTGCGGTGATGGTAATTAAATTATCATTCCATTTTTTTTGCACATCAAAACCATTCTGCAGGTTGGTATTTTCGGGGATAAAATAAGCCTGACCGGAAGGCGTAACAGTTACATCATTACCCACTTTTTTAATGTTGATTAAATTGCCATAAATAGGAAAATTGCTTCTTTGCACCATGTAGGATGACGTGTAATCATCCCATGCCCAACCCATACCCATGAAGTTATCTGTAAAGGAACGATTGGTAAACCTGATCCACTTGCTACTTTTTAAAAAAGCATACACCGGCTGATTTAAAAACTCCGGATGCAGAAAAGTAGGATCACCGGTCGGTTGAATGTGCACCAAAGAATCCTTGTCGATTTCATATCGCACGCCCACTAAACTATCGCCTAAATATTTCATGCCGGCATAGAGCGAAAACAATTTTGTGTTGGAAGCTGGTACAAAATATTTTGTTGCATCGTAGTTGTACCAATACCGATCGGTAGCCGGGTCGTAAATGCTGATACCAATGTGGCCGGTGCTGATGGCGGAATCTTTTAGTAAAACTTTGTTAGCCTGCTTAGCAATTTGTTTGGAAACAGAGCAGGAGGAAAATAAGATTACGACTGCCCCTATCACAACTGAATAAAAATTTACCTGATTAAATTTCTCAGTCAGAAATTTTAAACGAAGGATATTGCTGTAGACTTTGATAGCTTGATTCTTCAAAATGATATTTATTTAGGTAATACCTGAAAGTATTTTGTTTGTGGCGTGTTCAATAACTTTAAATACATGCATCAAATAGATATCCGAAGATAAACAGAAATGCCTTCTGTTATTTTTTCGTGTCAATCAAACGGGTAGAATAAATCTCAATAACAATTACAATTTCCAGCAAGGTCAAACGCAGACTGGCATTTATGTATTCAGCAATCTTTCAACTGATAAAACGAATCTATGTAATTTTTTTGCAAAAAAGTATGGCTGTTTGTCTGCTTTCAGTTTATGAGCTGCCAGGTAAAGAATCGCATCTTGCTTCTAAGTCAGTTTTCAACGGACTTTGCCCGTTGATTCCATCTAATCCAGAACACCTTCAAAAATTGCGCAAATGTTTTCGTACTCTTTTATAGTTTCTTTAATAGATATTTACAAAATCACTTTCAATCGATCATTAAACGTTTCTCATAAACAGTAGTTCGTTTTGGTAAAAAAAGACGCCATCAGTGTTGTAGCTGATGGCGTTGTTATTTTAGTTCTTTTTTTAAAATCGGAGTTTTATATTCTAGTGTTAAGTTAAGTGTGAATTATCACGTGTGAATGATTAATTTTCACCATTGACAATTGACCATTCACAAATCGAGACGTCATTTTATTCTTTACACAGCGTTATTCCTTCTTCGGTGCAATTACAGGAACCGCCTTTTCACGAATCAACTGGTTCAATTCTACCACTTCTTTATCCATCAACTGCTGCAATTTTTTTAATTGAATATCGGCCATTGCAGCCAAATCAGCATAGGCTTGTTTCACTTGTTTGGTAGGAGCATTGTTGCCGCTGTTGGCATAATCATACAACCCGCCGATCTTATCATTTAGCCGGATGGGATAGTTCAGCACATCCTGCCCACTCTTGGCTTTTGTTTGATACAAGGCTTCTTCAATGACGGTCAATTGCTTGCTGATCGTATCTCCCTTTTCCTTTATTTCCTTTGGCAAATCTTTTCCCTGGCGTTCAGAAAACGCATTGATCTGGTTGCGCATATCCCGTATGTTTTTGATTGCTTTTTGGATGGCACTAAATTTATCCCGGATAATAATGAGGGTGTTAAACTGATCCTCATATTCCTGTTGGCTTACCTGATAGGTTGGGTTCGCCAGAATGGTAAACGATTGTTCGGCAGAGTCTTTACCCACTTTAATTTTCGCAAAATAATTACCTGGCGCAGCTTTGGGGCCGCCTACATTGCCATTCCACAAAATCATGCCTTCAATTTTTTCTACTTCCGGATAATACATATTCCATACAAACTGGTTCATGCCTTTACTGATTTCAAACAGATCTTTTTTCTCTTTGGCATCTGTTGCAAAAGTTTTAATCTCCTTTTTATTTTTATCCAGAATCGTAATGCTGGCCTTTGTGGTATCATTCAATTCTTTTACATAAAAATTGATTACAGCGCCGTTGGGTGGATTGGTGCCTGCATTTTTTGCATCGGCATTTACAAAGCCATCCCTGCGATAAGCTTCGTTTACCGGCAACACCAATAAACTTTTATTCAGCACCACGGCATCATATTGCTGCACAGCGGTAAGATCATCCAGAACCCACAATGCACGACCTTGAGTAGCAACTACCAGGTCATTGTTTTTAATCGTCATGTCTGTAATCGGAACGATGGGCAGATTTAACTGGAATGGCCGCCAGTTGGCTCCATCATTGTAACTGATATACATCCCATATTCAGTACCTGCATACAATAATCCTGCACGTTTTTTATCCGCACGGATAGCTCGTGCAAAATGCATGGATGGTATCCCGCTGGTAATCTCCTTCCATGTTTTACCATAATCTTCTGTCTTAAAAATATAGGGTTTAAAATCATCCATTTTATATTTAGTGCCTACTATATACGCTGCACCTTTCTTAAACGGATCCGCATCGATGCAATTCCACATCATCCATTTGCCGGCCGTTGGCGGCGTTACATCTGCCCAGTTTTTACCACCATCTTTACTCACATTTACCCGGCCATCATCGCTGCCGGTCCATAGCAGGTCTTTTTCATACGGACTTTCCATGGCCGTAAAAATGGTACAATAATATTCCACCGAAGTATTGTCCTGCGTGATAGGACCGCCGCTTGAAACCTGTTTGGCGCTGTCGTTGGTAGTTAAGTCCGGACTGATCATTTCCCAGGATTGCCCTTCGTTTTCTGTTACAAATAAATGCTGTGCACCCGCATACAGGCGTTTAGGATTGTGTGGCGAAAAAAAGATGGGGAAGTTCCATTGAAAACGATATTTCATGGTATTTACACCCGCACCCAATGGGTTATCCGGATAAACACTGATGGCCCTGTTTTCCCCCGTTTTATGATCGTACCGGCTAAGATAGCCACCATAGTTACCGCCATATACAATGTCCGGATTGAGTGGATCGGCCACTACATATCCACTCTCAGCTCCTGCGGTAGGCGACCAATTGTTGGTAGTAATTTGTCCGCCATCACTGGCACTTAAAATCCGTACAGTGCTATTATCCTGCTGTGCCGCCAATATGCGGTAAGGAAAATGGTTGTCGGTTGAAACCCTGTAGAACTGGCCGGTAGGCTGGTTTTCATAAGTACTCCAGTTTGCGCCGGCATCAAAACTCACCTGTGCACCGCCATCATCTGCTACAACCATCCGGCTGGCATCTTCCGGATCTATCCATAAATCATGGTGATCGCCATGCGGTGTGTTAATGGACTTAAAGGTTTTGCCGCCATCCATACTGCGGTACATATTTACATTGAGCGCATACACAATATTTTCATTTTTTGTATCTGCAAAAATTTTACTGAAGTACCATGCACGTTGCAGGATATTGGCATCGTCGCTTTGCTTTTCCCAGGTATTGCCGCCATCATCGCTGCGGTACAATCCACGGCTTTTGCATTCAATGATGGCATACACTCTTTCCGGATTGATGGCACTCACGGCAATGCCTATATTACCAATGATTTCTTTTTTGGGCAAGCCTTTTTTGTCCATCAGGTTCACCCAGGTTTCGCCTGCATCAACGCTCTTCCATAAACCACTGCCCGGTCCGCCACTTTCAAGGCTGTACGGCGTGCGGCGAACGTTCCAGGTGCTGGCAAACAGGGTTGCAGGATTACCCGGCTCCATCACCAGTTCTGCAGCGCCTGCATTGGTATTGGCAAATAAAACTTTCTTCCAGTTTTTTCCACCATCGATGGTTTTATAAACACCCCGGTCATCATTTGGACCAAACAAATGCCCGAGTGCAGCTACCCAAACGATATCGGGATTTTTAGGATGAATGAGAATCCGGGCAATGTGCCGGGTGGTTTTAAGTCCGATATTTTTCCAGCTTCTGCCACCGTCATCGCTGCGCCACATGCCGCCCAATCCCTCACTCACGTTGCCCCGTAACGTATTTTCACCTTCACCCACATAGAGGATGGTTTCATCCGAAGGCGCCACCGCTACCGCACCAATCGAACTGCCAAAGTATTTATCAGAAATATTTTTCCAGTTGCTGCCGGCATCTGTGGTTTTCCATACACCTCCACCGGTTGCGCCAAAATAAAATGTATTTTTATTTTTAAAACTACCAGCCACGGTAGCACTTCTGCCACCTCTGAAAGGCCCTACCTGCCTATATTTAACTTTTCCAAGTAAAACAGAATCAGTGGCCGCCAGAGAAGGTTTATCCTTTTGCGCTGTGGCAAACATCATCCCAAATAAGGATACAATTGAAAGCATTAATCTCATAATTAAACAATTTTGAAATTGGAAAGTACAACAATGTGCTGAATGTGAAAGGTCGGATGGATGAATGGTGTCGAATAAACAAATCATGTATTTATTATTGGGAAGCTTTTTCAGAAGTGCGTACATCCAGATAAAGTTTGCTGCAGTAATTTTTACTTCCCGGGGTGGCTACTTCGTTTACCCGTAACAGGCATTCCGGTTTACCGGTTTAAATAAAGGTATCTTGAAAAGCCTGATCCATTAACAGCAGCAAATATTTATAGCTTAATCGGCAGATTTCTCTTTAGCATCTCGCCGTAAAGTCATACTTTCCGTCAACAATTCCAGTTATGTATTTTCTTAAAAGATTAAATCTTCTCAAGGGGCTTTTTTTTCCACTATTTTTTTTAGCCCTTTTAATGCTTTTGGGTACCCTGGGATATATGCTTTTTGAAGGCTATAGTTTCCTCGAAGGATTGTACATGACCATCATCACCATCGCATCCGTCGGATATGGTGAAGTGAAACCACTAAGCGAAACCGGCCGGATTTTTACAATCTTTCTCATTTTGATTAACCTTGGTTTATTCACCTATTTCATCTCCTGGTTGTCACGCTTTTTTTTCGACATTGACTTTATAAAAAAATATAAACAAATTACCATGGAAAATAAAATCCATCACCTTAACGACCATGTGATCATTTGCGGCTTTGGCCGAAATGGCAAAGAATGTGCACAGGTGTTGCACGATAATAAAATACCTTTTGTAATACTGGAAGAAAAAATTGACCTGGAAACTGATATAAAATTTGCAGTACCGCATTTCATAAAAGGCAATGCCACCAAAGATGAAGTACTGGTTGAAGCAGGTATCCAACATGCAAGGGCACTTATTACAACACTTCCGGTAGATGCAGACAATTTATTTGTGGTGCTTACCGCCAAACAACTCAATGCAAATCTTACCATTATCAGCCGTGCCTCGCAGGATTCTTCTGTTAATAAATTGAAAATAGCGGGTGCCAACAATGTAATTATGCCGGATAAAATTGGAGGGGCACACATGGCCACGCTGGTGATGCTGCCGGATGTGGTTGAAATGTTATCCATCCTTAGCACCCGAAACAACAGCCAGTTTAGAGTGGCTGAA